>CAZLJG010000293.1:0-4238 GCA_964559545.1 uncultured Solibacteraceae bacterium
TCGACGTCCCCCGGCAATCACGGGCGCATGATACTGCCGTGGTTCGATCCGGAGATCACGCCCGACGTGCCCACACCAGGCGTGCATCGGCACAATCTGGATCCGGTGGACGTGTCGGCAAATGTGCGCGCGGTCATCGAAGCCCAGATGATGGCGCTGGCCAACCACTCGGCCTGGATGGGGGTGCACGTGCGTGACATTCACGCCACCGGCGGCGCCTCGGTAAACGACGACATCCTGCAGATCATGGCCGACGTGTTTAACGCCGATGTGAGGCGCTTTCAGGTTGGCAACTCCGCCTGCCTTGGCGCCGCCCTGCGCGCTTGGCACGCCGACACTGCCGCCGCAGGAGAGCCGCTGTCATGGCACGAAGTTACCCGCGACCTCGCGCAGCCCACAGGGCGAGTATTCTCACCACGGCCCGAGGCTGTCGCCGTGTACCGTGATCTCCGAACCCAGTACTCGGCATTCGAACGCCGCACCCGGAACTGAACCGATGAACCACATGAAACCCTCCTGGATGTTGCTGTCAGGCATTGCCCTGATCCTGGTCGGCACCGCTCCGGCGGCCCGCACATTGACCGCTGATTTACCGCCTGAGGTGCGGGGCGCAACGGTGCGGCCCGCGCTGGCGCACGACCGGTCGCCTCGCCTCGATGCGCTGATTGTTGAAGGCGCTCCGGTCAATCGGGGAGCTCCGGCCGCGGAAGAAGCGCAGGCGCCCGCGACACCGACAGGTCGTCCTGCTGAGGCGCCGAAGAGCGCCGCTGGAGCGGCGGTTGAACAGACCACCATGGGCACAGGCCCGGCCCCCGCATTGGTGCGGCAGTTCGAGGGACTCGGTGTGAGTTTCGGCGGTCAGCAGGGACCGGGGGCGCTCCGTAATCCGTCCGACAACAGTCTGGCCGTGGGGCCCCGTCACGTCATGGCCTCGGTCAACACCCGGATGGCCGTGTGGGACAAACAAGGCAACGTGTTGTGGGGATCCGCACCGAACAACACCGTGTTCGCGGGCTTCACCGGCACCTGTGATGCGCGCAACAACGGCGACACCGTCGTGCGCTACGACCAGCTCGCCAACCGCTGGCTGATCGTGATGCCGATCTTCCGCCGCAGCGCCGCCCGCCCCGATCAACCGGCCGTCCCGTCAGCATCCGATCGCGCCGTGGTGAGCACCCCCGGTGTCACCGGCCAACCCGGTGCGGCCACCAGGATGCCCACGCCACCCACGCCACCCACATCACCCACACCACCCACATCACCCACATCACCCACACCACCTGCCTCAGGCCCCTACTCGATGTGTTACGCCATCAGCGTGACCGACGACCCGCTCGGTGAGTACTACCGCTATGAGTTTCTGCGGCCGCTGTTTCCGGACTACCCGCGTCCCGCCGTGTGGCCCGATGGGTACTACGTGCCGACGAGCACCGGGGACGAGGTGATCGAAAAACACGCGTGTGTCGTCGATCGCCAGCGCATGTTGCGCGGAGAGCCCGCGACCGAGCAGTGCCTCATCATCAACGACGTCAACTTCCTCAACAACGCGGATCTCGACTGCACACGCCAGCCGCCGGCGGGTGCGCCGAATCCGATTCTGGCCACCGGCGGCTCACAGCTCAAGGGCGACGTGGATGACGACGGCGTGTATCTGTGGAACTTTCATGTGGACTGGGCGGATCCATCGAAGACGCGACTGACGCCGGTCACGAAGATTCCTGTCGCGCCGTATCAATACCTCTGCGCCGGGCAGCTCACCACGTGTGTGCCGCAGCCTGGGACTGACCGCCGCCTGGACGCGCAAGGCGACAAACTGATGGCGCGGGTCGTCTACCGCAACGTGTCGAGCGGCGGTGCCACCCACGAATCCATCGTCGCCGTCCACTCCGTGAACACGGAGGCCGCCGGCGGCGGCGTGAGGTGGTACGAGTTCCGCATCAATCAGGATCGGTCAGCGCGACTACATCAGCAGGGGACGTATGCGCCTGATGGCTTCTATCGCTGGATGGCGAGTCCTGCGATGGATCGGTTTGGCAACATCGGCATCGGGTACTCGTTCGGCGGCACGCCGCACTTTGCCGGACAACGATTTGCCGCGCGACGGCCGTCTGATCCTCCTGGCGTGTTGGGCTTGCGTGAAGCGGTATTGGCCGAAGGCGAAGCTGCACAGACGTACGGCCTGCGGTGGGAGGACTACACCCAGACCGCGATTGACCCGCTCGACGACTGCACGATGTGGTACGTCGGCGACTACTACCGTGCGGGCGCCACGAACTATTCCTCACGCATCGGCGCGTTCCGCATTCCGCCCTGCGGCGAGACCGGCGTCACCGAGCCGCTGGCCGCGTCGTTTGCGGCCTGGACGATCGGTCCGCCGCCGGCCACGTTGAAGTTGGATCCCTTCTACGAAAAACATGCGGACGCCTTCGGCATCCCGATCATCGCGTCAGGTGTGGTGGACGACACCGCGCTGCTCATGGCGCGCGACATCGTCAACTACATGTTGCTGAAGCGGCCGGACGTGCGCACCGAGATGGTGCGGCAGGGGTATCGCGTCGGGATCATCGGCCGATTCCAGGGGCAGGCGGACCTGCCCGAGTATCGCGACTACAAGAAGCCGGCAATCGATGATCGGCGCCTCACGCCCTCGGAACGCGAACGCTACAACCTGCCTGGTGGCATCGCGTCGATGACCGACGCTGAATACTGGAACCGACGGGCGCGAGGCCTCGGTGGGCGCTACACGACGGCAGGCGAGGAGAACATCCTCGGTGTGCCGGGCACGCGGTATTACGGTGAGCACATCCTCGTGCATGAGTTCTCACACGGAGTCATGAGCGCACTCCGCACCGCCGACCCGGCGTTCCATGCCGAAATTCAGAAGGCCTACGACGCCGCGAAGACCGCCGGCCGGTTCAAAGGGCACTACGCCGAGAACACCGTCGCCGAGTACTGGGCCGAAGGATCACAGTGGTGGTTCTGGTCGAACTACGCGTGGAACGCGCCCACCGGCGAACGCCTGTGGACGCCCGACTCCCTGCGCGCGTACGACCCCGTGTTATTCGACCTGCTCAGCCGCGTGTATGCAGGCCACCACATCCCCGCGGACGTGTACCACGGGCGCGAAGTCAGACGCTGAAGCCTACTTCGCTCCAAACGCAAACACCGTCTGCGACTTGTACTCGCCCCCGGGCCGGAGTTCGATCGACGGGAACGACTTCTGGTTCGGTGAGTCCGGGAAGTGCTGCGTTTCGAGGCAGAAGCCGGACCGACGTGGATACACGCGGCCGCCTTTGCCTTTGAGGGGGCCGTCGATGCTGGCCTTGAGTTTGGCGAACATCTGCACGGCGTCGCCGCCGGTCACCTGCAGGCCGTTGATGGCGTCGGCAACCGCGCCGATTGTTTCCAGCAGGCCCCAGAAGGTGCCCAGCAGGCCGAGGAAGATCAGCAATCCGATCAGGTAGCGCGTGAGCTCGCGCCGCTCGTCGAGGCGGGTGGCGATGCCGTCCAGCAGGGCACGCGTCGCGGTCGGCGAGAGCCGGAAATTGTCCTGCCGTTCACCCAGCATGGCGGCCATCGGCGCCAGAAGATTGATCGAATGCGTCTCGAGCAGCGGCGCGCCGTGTTCGCGGTGCTGGAAGCGCCGCAGCCAGCGAACTTCGGGCCACAGCGAGATGACCTGCCGCATGACGAAGAAGATGCCGATGACGAGCACAGCTACGATGACGCCGTTCAGGATCGGCGTGTTCAGGAACACGCGCAGCAGGTCCTCGTGCAGGAGGTAGGCGAGCCCCGCCACGGCTGCCAGGAACAGCAGCATGCGGATCAGGTAGGGGAGGGGATTGCTCATATGCTCAGCTGCGGCCGCGGTGCGGCTGAAGATCGATCACGAGTTGGGCACCAGTATGTCGACCCGGTCGCTGCTGCCGCCCCTGCTGTCGCCGCCGTAGGCTCCAACCTCGATGCGCGCCTTCACCCCCTTGTCGATCAGATAGCTGCGGACGACCAGTGCCCGGGCGAGCGAGATCTTGCGGCTGTCCGGATCGGCACCGCCGGCGTAGGCGCGGATCTCGATCTGGCGCAGGCTGCGATCGCCGAGGTTCTTGGCCAGGCGATCGAGATCGGTCTTTGCTGCGTCGTTGAGTTCGGCCGACTGGCCCGCGAAGGCGATGGTCGCAGCCACCGGGCCCTTGGGAGGCTGAACCACCGGCTCGGGTGGCAGAGGGGGGGCGACGGCT
>CAZLJG010000294.1:0-4220 GCA_964559545.1 uncultured Solibacteraceae bacterium
TCTCCCTTGCGGTGGGTGGCGGTCGGTGCAGCCGCGCTTGTGGCCGGTGCGGCGTTGGCCTTCTGGTGGATGACCCGCGCGCAGCTCGAGGAACCCCTGCCCGCTCCAACAGCCGCGACCGATGGCGCGCGCACCTCCAATCGTCCAGGCAGACAGCCCATCGAACTCCCCGGCCTGGACGGGTCGGATGTCTTCTTCCGCGAACTCGTCGGCGTGTTGTCTCGGCATCCCGTGATGGCGCGGCTGATGGCGACCGATGGCTTGGTGCGTCGCGCTGTCCTGGCCGTCGAACAAATCGGAGATGGCCGCACGCCGTCGGTGCCGCTGGTGACCTTGCGTCCCCCGACCCGCCTCGCGATCGTCGGTGGCGAGTCGGGTCCGGTGGATGCGCGTACCTATGCGCGGTGGGATGCTGCGACGGCCGCGCTGACCTCGGTGAATCCCTCAGAGGCGGCGCAGCTGTACGTGAATGTGAAGCCGCTGTTTGACGCGGCCTATGCGGAACTCGGACATCCCGGTGGGGACTTTGACACCGCGATCACCAACGCGATCACCATGTTGATCGCGACGCCGACACCGGCGAACCCGCCGGAACTGCTGCGGCGGCCTGGCTACTTCGAGCACACCGACGCGACACTGCGGTCGCTGCGACCGGTCCAGAAGCAACTGATTCTGGCCGGCCCCGACGCACAGCGGCGCATCCTCGACTGGCTCCGCCGTCTGGCGGCCGCGCTCGACCTGCCGATCACCGGGTGACAGACCGCGGCCGCATCCGGTAGTGCGTCACGAGCCACTCGTCACCGCCCTGCCATCCCCACAGTTCCGCACACGCCATGAAGAACACGCGCCAGCGCACCCACCAGCGGGTCGCCTCAGCGGCGCCGTAGGTCTGTTCAAACAGCGGCCACAACTCGTCGCGATGGTGATCCATGTTCGCCAGCCAGGCCTCGGCGGTCTTCTGGTAGTGCGTGCCTGACTCGCGCCAGTGCTGGTCCACCACCAGATCCACCTGAAACCGGGTGGGAAAATCGTCGGACGGCATGATGCCGCCGGTGAAGAAGTGGGCCGCCATCCAATCCGAACGGTCCCGCACCTCGTAGGCATAGGCGTACTGCCGATGCGTGAAGATGTGAAAAAACAGCTGGCCGTCGGGACGCAGCCAGCGTGCGATCCGCGCAAACAACTCCCGCCAGTTCCGCATGTGTTCGAACATTTCGACCGACACCACGCGATCGAAGGTGCCGGGCGCCTCAAATCCGTTCATGTCGGCGGTGATGACGGTCAGGTTCGTGAGTCCCTCGCGTTGAGCGGTGGCGTCAATGAACTGCTTCTGCGTCCGCGAGTTCGAGACCACCACGATCTCACTCGCGGGATAGTGACGCGCCATCCAGAGGGACAGCGACCCCCAGCCGCAGCCCAACTCGAGAATGCGTTGCCCGTCGGCCAGGCCGGCCCGCTCGGCCGTCAGTGCGAGCATCCGTCGCTCCGCAACGTCGAGCGCGGTGACGCCGGGATCCCAGTAGCCGGACGAGTACTTCAGGTGCGTCCCGAGGACACGCTGGAAGAAGGCCGTGGGCACTTCGTAGTGCTGGGCGTTGGCGGCGCGGGTCGCGACGGCGAGGGGGCCCTGACTGCGGGCCTCAACGAAGGCGCGCAGACGGGCCTCGGCGGCCTCCGCGGTGGGCGACCGCTCCTCGCGGAGCCGGCCGGCGATGATGCGGCGAATGCCCCAGCGGATGAGCCAGTCGGGCAGGCGATTGCTCTCAAGGAGACGCTCGCTGAGCGACTCCGTCCCCTGCCCTTCGCCCTGCTCCATCTCTCGACGCTCCTCGTGTTTGTCGTGCCGTTCAGTCCGTCGCTCCTCGCGTGGTGCGCCGGGTCCTACGTGCTGCGGATGTTCGGCGTCACCGCCGGCTACCATCGGTACTTCAGTCATCGATCCTACTCACTCACCCGATCCTGGCAATTCGCCCTCGCCGTGCTCGCCCAGACATCCGGTCAAAAAGGCGTGCTGTGGTGGGCAGCACACCATCGCGATCATCATCAACATTCCGACCGCCACGCCGACGTGCACTCGCCGGTGCAGGAAGGATTCTGGTGGTCACACGTCGGGTGGATTCTGTCGCCCGACTATGACACCTACGACGCGCGACGCGTGCCGGATTTCACCGTATTTCCTGAGTTGCGCTGGCTGGACCGGCATCACTGGGTTCCGTTCCTCGGGTACGGGGCGCTGCTCTGGGTGGTCGGTGGTCCAGCCGTGTTTGTGTGGGGCTTCCTGGTCTCAACCGTGCTGCTGTACCACGGGACGTTTCTGATCAACTCACTCGCGCATGTGTGGGGGACGCGCCGTTTTCCCACTCCGGACGAAAGCCGCAACAATTTCTGGCTGGCGCTGATCACGCTGGGCGAAGGCTGGCACAATAACCACCACCACTTCATGTCGAGTGTGCGTCAGGGCATCCGATGGTGGGAGATTGACGTGACCTACTACGTGATACGCGCGCTCTCCTGGGTGGGGATCACCCGGCAGTTGCGTGACTTTCCGTCCACCCGGCGCGATGGGTCCACGTCATGACCCGCCGCGTGGTCGTGATCGGCGGAGGCATCGCGGGCCTCTCGGCCGCCTGGTTGCTGGCCAAACAGTACGAGGTGGTGCTGTTGGAGCAGGCGCCCCGTCTCGGCGGCCACACGCACACACACGACATCCCGGACGCACACGTTCCTGGCGGTGTTGTGCGACTGGACACCGGCTTTCTGGTGCACAACAACCGCACGTACCCGCTCCTCGTGCGCCTGTTTACCGAATTGGGCGTGGAGTGCATCGACTCGGACATGTCGTTTGCCGTGACCGGCCGCGCGCCGGATTTCGAGTACAGTAGCCGCGATCTCAACGGACTCTTCGCTCAGCGTTCCAACATCTGGCGCCCGGGGCACTACCGCTTGCTTTCCGAGATCCTGCGCTTCAACCGTGAGGCTCCGCGCCTGCTGACCCACCCGGGTGCTGAGCAGGTATCACTCGGGGATTTTCTCGACAGTCACAAATTCACCGGGGAATTTCTTGAGCGGTTCCTGTTTCCGATGGCTTCGGCCGTGTGGTCCGCCGCGTGGCCAACACTGCGGGCGTTTCCCGCAACCACCCTGATCCGGTTCTTCCAGAACCACGGCATGTTGTCCACGACCGACAACCCGGTCTGGCGGGTGGTGCGCGGTGGCAGCGCGACCTACATCCCGAAACTGCTGGAGGCGCCGCGCATCACAGTGCGCACAAACACGGCGCCCACGAGCGTGGTGCGGACGGCTGGCGCCGTGCGCGTGGAGATTGCCGGTCAGCCGCCTCTTGAAGCCGACGACGTCGTGTTCGCCTGCCATGGCGATCAGATTTTGCCGATCCTCGCTGATGCCACCGACGCCGAACGCCGGGTCCTCTCGTCGTTCACCACGAGCGTCAACGACACCTGGCTGCACACCGACGCGTCCTTTCTTCCGAGGCGCCAGGCGGCCCGCGCCTCATGGAACGTCCTTATCGGTGAGCGCGACGAGGCCTGTCTCACCTACGACCTCAATCGCCTCCAGCAGTTGAAGACGCCGACGCAGTACTGCGTCACGTTGAATCCGCCCCGGCCCATCGCCCCCGATCGGGTGCTGGCGCGCATGACCTACACCCATCCCCTGTTCACGCGTGAGGCCGTGGCGGCCCAGGCGCAGTGGGCGGAGATCAGTGGCCGGCATCGCGCGCATTTCTGCGGCGCGTACTGGTTCTACGGCTTCCACGAAGATGGCCTGCGATCGGCGGTGCGTGTCGCGCAGGCTCTGGGGGTGACGTGGTAACCGGACACGCGCTGTATGTCGGGCGTCTGCGTCATCGACGATTTCGTCCCACGCCGCACGAATTCACTTACACCCTGTTCATGCCGCTCCTCGATATCGATCGGCTCGACGAAGCCGCCGATGTCTCACGACTGGTGTCGAGGAACCGATTCAACTGGGCCTCGATCGACGACCGTGACCACGTCGGCCCCGCGACGTTGCCGCTCCGGCAGCGCCTCGCCGCGCGAGCCCGGTCCGCAGGCCGCACGTTGCCTGACGGACCAATCTATGTCCTCGGCCATCTGCGCTATCTGGGATATGCGTTCAACCCGATCTCGTTCTACTTCTGCTTCGACGCGACGCACTCCCTCGCCGCGATCGTCGCCGAGGTGAACAGCACGTTCGGCGAA
>CAZLJG010000295.1:0-4200 GCA_964559545.1 uncultured Solibacteraceae bacterium
ATCAGCAGCAGGTTGCGGCCTTCGAGGTACACCGCTGCATCAGGCGTGTGGAGGCCCGGCGGCGTACCTTTGATGGCCCAATGGTCGGCCGAATAGACGTCCTCCACCGGGGCCGACAGGGTCACCATTGGGCGGGTGGCCCCTGCAAATGGCGGCCTCGTCAGCAGCCGCCGAAGTGTTCTGTCCTCCGCGTCCTCCCAGGCAAATCCTGACCGGACGTGGATCGGGGTGACCTCGTGGCCGGTGTGCAGTTCCTCTGCCAGCAGAACAGTGCTGTCGACACCGCCAGACGCGAGCACGGCGGACCGGATTTGGCCTGAGCGCCCCATGGGTGCATGATCAATAGCTCATGTCGTTCCTCGTTACCAAGCGCATTGACTTCTGTTACGGCCACCGGCTGATGGACTACGACGGCGTCTGCCGCCACCTGCACGGCCACAACGCCATGGTGGAGATCGACATTCAGGCGGATGTCCTTGACGCCCGGAACATGGTGGTGGACTTTTCGGACGTGAAACGGCTGGTCAAGGCGTGGATCGACGGCGAGCTCGACCACAAGATGATTCTGCGCAGTGACGACCCGATGGTCGCTGTCCTGAAGGCGCAGGGGGAACCGCTATTCCTGCTCGACAGCAATCCCACGGCTGAGCGGCTCGCGCAGCTGATCTACGACCAGGCCCGCTCGCTCGGCTTCAACGTCGTCGCGGTGCGGTTCTGGGAGACGCCGTCGTCAGCCGCGACCTACGCGCCGTAGTCGCGCTCTCCACCGCGCGCACGAGCGCGTCGCCGCGCAGATCCGTGCCGATGAGTTGGCCGTCCGCATCAAAGAGGAATGATCGAGGCAGGAATTCCACGCCGAGCTGTGTGGCCAGTGGACCGCGGACACCCCGGCCGTCGAACAGCTGCGGCCAGGTGATGTCGCGTCGCGCGAGCCACTGACGCAGGTCACGTCGCGGCAGGGAATCCACGTTGACGCCGACGATCCGCAGGTTGTCGCCGTGTTCCGCCTGCATCCGTTTAAGCGTTGGCATTTCGGCGAGGCAGGGTGCGCACCACGTGGCCCAGACGTCCACGAGGACGACGCGTCCGCGGAGGTCGTCACCTGACACCGTCCGGCCGTCGAGTGCCGTGACGGGACCGGCCCCGAACAGGACATCGAGCGTGAGGACCAGCGCCGCAAGACCCGACGTCATCAGAATTCCACTCTCGCGGAGATGCCGAAGGTGCGTGGCATTCTGGGTCCGTAGACGTAGGCGGCATCGCGCAGCGGGCCGCGGTCGAAGTCGCGCTGATAACTGTTGGTGAGATTGCGTCCCACGGCGATCACGGTGAGTGGACCGAACGCGCGCGAAATCGACGCATCAATCGTGGCAAACCGGGGGGTGTGTTCGAGCCGGTCTTCGGCAATGAACCCGGCGTAGTGTGGCGCCACCATGCGACCCGTCACCTTCACGCCGGTGAACAGTTCCCAGCCGGAGTGTGAACGCCACCGCGCGGTCAGGGATCCGTAGTGGCGGGGCGTACGGAAGAAGTCGCGGCTACCGAACGTGGGTTCGGGCGCGTCGAACCGCGCGCGCTGGCTGACGAAGCCGCCCTGAATCACGAGGTCGTCACCGATCCCCCAGCCGAGGTTCACCTCGACGCCCTCTACACGTGCGCCCCCGAGGTTGGTCTTGAAGAGCGACGAATCAGTCGTGATGGTGTGAAACAGGTCCGTGAGACGAGTGTGGAACACCGTCGCTTCGAGCAGCGCCTGTCCAGGACCGAGTGCGGGTTTCCACTCGACACCGGCCATGATGTTGGTCGCGCGTTCCTCGCGCAGATTCGGATCGAGTTCGACAAGCCTCACATCGCCGCCGACCGCGGTCAGGTGCAGATCCTCGTCGAAGATCTGTGGTGCGCGGAATCCTCTGGCGACCGAGACCCGGATATCGAGCGCCTCCTGTGGCGACACAAGCAGCGCGAAACGTGGTGACACGATTGGCGCATCGAGCGCGTTGTGCCAGTCGGTGCGCGCACCGGAGAGCAGTTGCCATCCTGTGCGGATCGTCCAGTCGTGCTGGACGAAGAGGCCCGTGGTCTGGTGACGCAGGCGCAGAGATCGGCCGTAGCCAGGCTGCTCATCGTTCGTGCGGTCGTCGGTGCGCTGCACGCCCCAGGAGAGCGTGTGTTTGCCCAGATAGTGATTCACCTGCACGTCGCCGAGCCACAGGCGGCTTGTGGTGTTGCCGTAGGCATTCGGGTCGCGGCCGAGGCCGTAATAACTGTCGCGCGCGGTATTGGCGGCTGCGAAGGTGACGCGGTAGTCGAGGCCGGCCGCCGGCTGGTGATACCAGGTGAGCGTGCCCGACGTGCGGCGACTGTCGATCGATTCGGCGATCTCGGCCTCATGCGGCGCCAGATCGAGGCGGTCACCACCACGGCGTGCCTCGGTGATGAATGACAGGTCGGTGGTGAGCTTCGCGCGGCCGTCACTGAAGAATCGATTCAGCCGCGCACCCGTGGCCGTGAGTTCGCGTCGGCTTACTTCGGTGAATCCATCACCGTCGATGTCGAGCGGGCGGACGAGATCGTGCTGCACGTACGTGCTGACCGACGATCGCCGATCCTTCGATGCCCAATCCAGCGCCGCGTTCAGCGACCCGCCACGTTCCGCGCGGGTTTCGACGACACCGCCCGAGCGCGGGGCTTCACGGGGAATGATGTTGATGACGCCGCCGACGGCACCAGATCCATACAGTGCGGAGCCGCCACCCTTGACCACTTCGATGCGCTCGATCATCCGCGCGGGGATGTGTTCGATGCCGTAGACCTGCGCGAGTGACGAGACGACGGGATGGCCATCCACCAGGATCTGCGTGTACGGCCCCTCAAGTCCGAGCAACCGAATCTGCGAGAAGTTGCAGTTCTGGCAGTTGTTCTCGATGCGCACGCCCGACGTGAATTCGATCGCATCGGCCAACGTGCGCGAGGCGGACGCATCAATCGAATTACGCCCGACAACCTCTGTTCGCACTGGCACCGCGTTGGTCAGCCGTCGCGTACGCGTCGCGGTGACCACGACATCCTCCGCGAAGGTGGCACCGAGGGTCAGGTCGCGCGTGAGTGGCCGCGGGGTTTGAGCCGTGAGTTCGATCCGGACCGAGCCAAAGCCGTGCAGGGTGGCTTCGACGACGTGAGCGCCTGGTGGCAGCGGCAGACAGTAGTGGCCGTCAGCTCCAGAGACCACCGGGGTGGTCGAGGCGCCCATGGCTCCAACCGTCACGCCTGGCAGAACGTCGCCTTGCTGATCGAGGGCGCGGCCCTGGACAGCGCAGGGCTCGGACTTCGTCGGCGGCGTCTGGGGGATTTGGCCCGTCAGGATCAGAAACAGGGGCAGGAATGCGGTAGCCATTTCGAATGGCCACAATACACATTTTGAGTGATCAAAACAACGAATTGAACGAAAGTCGATAAGTGGCGTATTGATAATCGATAATTACATAGGAGTTCCGAATGCCTGCCAACGCTCAGACCCCTGCCGTGCTCCCGATCGCCTACGCGGCCCTTCGCATCCTCATCATCCTGAACTGGGTGGGTGGCGCGGCGATCGTCGCGCTGCTTGTCGCCATGCCCAACGAGCAGTGGATCATGTCGGCCTTCAAACTGTCGCCATCACCGGACGCGGAGCGGCTCGTGCTGGGGCTGCGTGCGGTCGCGGCCCTCGGCGTCGTGGTGATTCTGCTGAACTATCGGATCCTGAACCGGTTGCTCGCCATGGTCGAGACGGTTCGCGAGGGGGACCCGTTTGTGTCGAGCAACGCTGAGCGCCTGCGCCAGATCGCCTGGGCGCTGCTCTCGCTGCAGGTGCTCAGCATCGTGATTGCTGCGATCGGCAAGGCCGTGTCGAGTCCGGCGCATCCGGTCAACCTCGACGCCGGATTTTCGATCAACGGTTGGCTGGCTGTGCTCCTGACGTTCCTGCTGGCGCGCGTCTTTGCGGAAGGCACGAGCATGCGCGACGAACTTGGCGGGACGGTCTGAGATGCCGGTCATCGTCAAGCTCGACGACCTGCTCCACGACCGGCGCATGACGCTGACCGACCTCGCGGATCGGGTCGGCCTGACGCTCGCCAACCTGTCGATCCTCAAGACCGGCAAGGCGCGCGCGATTCGGTTTTCAACGCTTGAGGCGATTTGTCAGGCGCTCGGGTGCCAGCC
>CAZLJG010000296.1:0-4175 GCA_964559545.1 uncultured Solibacteraceae bacterium
GGGTGTTCGTCAGACTCCACAATGCCGCGGCCGAGCGATGGGGCTACGCGCGGGATTCGAAACGCGGCAGCAGAGAGTTCCGTCACGTCAAGTGGTTCTGCGTGACCGTCGCTCGTGATCAGGTTGTGCGGCACCGTGCGTCCGGCCCCGAGATCCATCACCGTGGTCAACTGCTTGCGCCAGCGATGGAAGTCGAGCGTGACGCGATGTTCCGGGGCCCCCGCATCGGCGTCCATCAAGCGGACGGTCACGATGCGGTCGCCTTCGTCGAGCGGTATCGTGGGAAAGAGGTGCGCGGCGACGAACGTGAAGACGACGAGGCCGATGGCGATACCCATCGCCATAGCCAGGCCGCCCACCAGTGTCAGGCCCGGGTACCGGACGAGCATGCGCGCACCGAGTCGGAGGTCGAGCAGCGAGATGCGCGAGCCGATCAGGGCCGCCCAGCCCTCACGAAGACGCTCGGCAAGAAAACTGACGGTCAGCGACAGGGCCTTCCGCCGGTAGTGCTTCCGAGCGAGTGCCGGACCAAGCGTCGTCACGTCCCGGCGGAACACCTCGTTCAGATCCCCGACGACTTCTTCGCGCACGTCCTGAGGCAACGCCCATTGCAGCATCGCGCGCGACACTCGGGGCGGCCCGATGTGCGGGGTCATCGATTGCCCTTCAGTTGGGGGTCAAGCCCCTGCCACATGCTGTCGAGCGCCTGTCGGCTCACGCGCAGCAACGAGATCCCCGCCCGGGTGATCGTCACGCATCGGCGGGCTTTGCCTCCGCGCTCCGGCGTGGACTCACTCATCCGCGACGTGAGCAATCCTTTTTGCTCCAGCCGGCGCAACGTGATGTACACCGCGGCCTGCGCCACCTCCCGGCCTGTCCGGCGCTCGATCTCATCCACGATCGGCACGCCATACACGTCGTCTCCCAGATGGAGGATGGCTAACAGGACGAGTTGTTCAAATTCACCAAGGGCTTCGCGTGTCATCGGCCGGCCACTCCCGTGTCATAAAACATACAACGCTAGGTAATACGCGGCCCGCGTCCGGAAGTTCACGGGCGGCCGACGGCCACCGTTGGCGGCGCTTCGTCAGCCTCAGCGCGAGTTAACGCTCGTGGCCGTGCAGGTCGGCGACCACCTGGCGGAAGCGGGGATCATCGCGGAAGGGCCACCACACCGGGTCTACGGCGATCATCGGCAGGGTGCCGCTGCGCTCCGTCTGCGCCCTCGTGACCCAGGCGAAGGCCCGATCGAGATCACCCAGATGCGCGAATACCGCAGCGATGTACATCGCATCGACGAAGGCTCCGGCCTCGCGTTGGTCAATCAACGCGTTGGCGAGCGACCGCGCGTCCTCGCGCCGGCCGTCACGCCAGTGATGGATGGCCTCGGTGGCCACGAGGAGGGGCGCCTGCGGCGCCAGTGGACGCGCCTCGGTGAAGGTGGCGCGTGCCTCGTCGAATCGCTCCAGACGAAACAGGGCCCAGTGTTTGAACATGAGGGGCAGGACGCGATGTCCGGGCATCGATGCGGCCACCGTGCTGAAGCTGACCGCGTCGTCGAGCCGTCCGCACCAGTAGGCGACACCTGCACGCGTCACGGCGGCGGAAAAGTCGTGCGGGGCGAGACGCGACGCCTGCTCCGCCGCCGCCATCGCTTCGTCCACCCGGCCAACGGCGGCCAGAAAATACGCGCGCCACTGGTGGACGGTCGGTTCAAACGGTGCCAGTCGAATCGCGCGCTGCTGGGATGCATCGGCCGCGTCCCAGTCGTACTCGTACGTCCACTGCACTTCGGCGAGCGCCGCATGCGCTTCCGGCAGGTCATCGTCGAGGGCGAGCGCGCGCAGGGCGGCCGTGCGGGCGGCCGGATAGACCGTGGAGGGATCGCGAAACTGGTAGCCACCGAGCAGAGCGAAACTTTGCGCGAGGCCGGCGTACGCGAGTGCGTATTCGCTGTCGAGCGCCGTTGCCTGCTGGAACGCCTGGATGGCGGCATCCAACTGCTCCGGGTCACGCGTCAGGAGGGCGTACCGCCCCAGGAGATATTGATCGAGCGCCGCCTCGTTGGCGGTGCCCCGCCGCGCGCGCGCGTACCGTTCCCCTTCGAGCACCCGAGGCACGACAAGGCCCAGCACCTGATCGGTCAGCGCATGTTCAAGCGCGAGCACGTCGGTGCCGCGCTCGTCGAAACTTCCTGCATACAGCACGGTGTTTGACCGGGTGTCGAGTACCTGGACGGTGAGGCGGAGCCGATCGCCTTCGCGACGCAAGGTTCCCGTGACCAGCGCGTCGACATCCAGACTGCCTGCCGCTGACGTCGCGGCAAGACCAGCCAGGTGTGCCGTGTTGGTCACCGGATGGACCTGGACCGTCGACAGTCCACTCAACCGCGTGGCCAGCAGATCCGCCAGCCCGATCGCCAGGTACCGGTCCTGCTCTCCGTTCGACAACAGGGTGAAGGGCACGACGCCGATGGAGCGCACGTGCGGCGCTCCGCCCGCGTTCCGGCCTGCCCAGTACGTGGCACCCGCGGCCAGTGCCGCCGTAATGACAAGGAGCATCGCGGCGAGTGCACTCCACCGGGGAAGCGACGGCCCGCTGCTGACAGCGGGACCCGGGGCGTGCATCGTTGCCTTAAACCGATACCCCCGTTTTGGAATGGTCTCGATGTACTCGACGTTGTCGCAGTCGAGGGCCTTCCGAATCGCGGAGATATTCCGGGTGAGTCCGCCGTCCTCAACAAAGACGCCCGCCCAGACCTCAGCCAGCAGCCGCTCACGTTCCACGACCTGGCCCGCATTTCGGACCAACACGACCAGGGTATCGACTTGCTTCGGCGTGAGGCTGACCGGTTGGTCGCCTTTGTACAAAACCCGGGCCGTGCCATCAAGGGTGAACGACCCAAACTTGAGAATTTCCCGACCGCCGACGAACGTCATGTTTTTGTCCGACTTCTGTAAGGACTCTGATACGGCCCGCACTCTAGCATCGGCCCGGCGGTCGACGCCAGGCTCCCCAGCCTGAGGAGTATTCGAAACATGCGTACGTTGAATCCGTTCTCTGTGCCTTTCCGGGTCCGGGCTGCCGCCGGGCTGATGGCCGTTGTGCTCCTGGTCCTTTCTGGTCAGACCCGGCCCGAGGCTCAGGCCATCTCGCCAGTCTGGGTGGTCGACGATGTCAGTGCGGTCGACCTTGGGCAGCCGAACTGTCAGTTGATGCCACGGGTCAACGGATTCGGATTCGGCGCTGACGGGGCGCCGCTTGTGGGGTGGACCCAGGTCGAGGGCTGCGGCGGGTCGAATGTCACCCATTGGGGCGAAAAGACGGCCGACGGGTGGCAGCGACGCGTGTGGAATTACGGCAACTTCTGGTCGTCGCCCAATGGCGCTGCGCACGAGTTCGGCGTCGGTGGTGATGGTCGGCCCTACCTCTTCATGGTCGGGGGCGATGCCAACTCACTGACTTACCACACCTACGTGGCCGACCTCCGCGCCTGGGCGGCTGGGCAGCCCGGCGCGCTCCAATCGACCGGGGAGCACGTGGCGAATCATCAGGAATGTGTCTATGTGCGGTACCGGCTCTCGTCGAACCCCAACCAGGCAGTGCCGTACCGCGTGACGGCGAGGGGCCGATGTGACAACGCCGGTCCGTTCCGGTTTGAAGGACAACAGCTGAGCGACCAGATTATTCGAGGGTTCGATCTGGCGATGGGACCCGACGGTCGCGCGCACATCGCGTTCATCGATGCGACAGGTCGGGCCATGTATCAGAGGCCTGGTCTGGCGGCAGTACATGTCGGGACGGTCAATCCCTACAGCGACGATGTGGCGGTGGCGGCCGGGCGTGACGGCACGTTGCACCTGCTGGCGCGCGGTTTCAATTCCACGGCTGACTACGACCGCGGGCGTGTCGGTTACCTCCGATCCACCGATGACGGAGCGACGTGGGCGTTTGTGGATTACGCCGATCAATCGCACCAGAGCTACGGACTCAGTCTGCAGATGGACGCGCTTGACGCGCCTGCGGTCGCGTTCTGGCGCTACGGGTCGGGGCTGATCTACAGCACGCGGGCCACCGGTGCATGGAGCGAGACACGCATCACGGCGCCCGGCTTCAGCGGAGTCGAGTGGGTCAAGCCGCCGGTCCTCCGGTTTGACCAGACCGGCACGCCGCAC
>CAZLJG010000297.1:0-4174 GCA_964559545.1 uncultured Solibacteraceae bacterium
GGGCTGCTGCCTTCACGGCTTTTTTCGCGACCGCCTTCTTGGCGGCGGCCTTCTTGGCGGGAGCCTTCTTGACGGCTTTCTTCGCAATCTTCTTCACGGCCTTCTTCGCTGGCGATTTACTCATGCAACTCCTTCAACGTGCCGTACAGCCCGTGGGCTGCAATGTACGCCTCGACCGCCTCCGGTACAAGGCCTGTAAGCGACTGGCCGGCGGCGAGTGCCGCGCGGACCATGGTCGATGATACCGGTGCCGTCGGCGCGTCCACCAGCACGATACACGGATGTGACGACCCCGGCCATGCGTCCGGCGTCACCATGCGCGAGGCCAGCGCCGGCAGGGCAGCTCGAAGTGCCGGTGCCGGATGCCCCGGCCGCGACACCACCGCAAAACTCACGCGGTCGAGCAATTCGTCCACCCGATGCCACGAGAGGATCCCCACAAACGCATCGGCACCTGTGATGACCACCAGGGTCCGCAGATCGACGCCAAGGGCGTCGAGCCGGTCCATCGTCGTGGCCGTGTAGGACGGCCCCTGTCCGTCCAGCTCGATGGTCGAGACCTCGAGCCAGGGTTCAACCGCCGCGAGGTTGGCCATCGCCGCACGGTCGGCCGCTGATGCCACGGGCTGCGGGCGATGCGGTGGAATTCGCGACGGCACCAGCGTCACACGTTCCAAGCCGAGCGCTGCGTGCGCCGCACGCGCCACGTCGAGGTGACCGCAGTGAATCGGATCGAATGTGCCACCCAGCCACCCGCGACGCGCGGAGCTCGTCATCCCCGCTCAGGCCTCGTCGTCGGTCCGCGTCTTCACGATGGTCCACATCGCTTCGAGCAGCGCAGGCAGGCCTTCACCGGTGACCGCAGAAATCGGATAGAGCGGAATCTTCTTTTTCTTGAGGTGCTTCTTCAGCGCCTCGAGCCGGGCGGGATCATCCAGCGCATCGATTTTGTTCGCGGCAGCGATCTGCGGCTTCGACGCGAGCGCTTCGGCCACGTCCTCGCCAGTGCCCACAAACTGCTTGAGCTCGTTGCGAATGACTTCGAAGTCCTGCACCGGGTCGCGGCCCGAGAACGACGACACGTCGATCACGTGCACGAGCACCTTGGTGCGCTCGAGGTGCGCGAGGAACTTCATGCCGAGGCCGTGGCCCTCGTGTGCACCTTCGATGAGACCGGGCACGTCAGCGACCACAAAACTCCGCTCCTCACTCAGGCTGACGACGCCGAGGTTGGGCGTCAGCGTGGTGAAGGGGTAGTCGGCGATCTTCGGCTTGGCGGCCGAGACGCGCGAGATGAGCGTGGACTTGCCGGCGTTCGGATATCCGACGAGGCCGACATCGGCGAGCAACTTCAGTCGCAGCCGCAGCACGCGTCCTTCGCCCTCTTCGCCTGGCTCGACTTTGCGTGGCGCGCGGTTGGTGGGCGTCGCGAAGGCGGCGTTGCCGCGTCCGCCACGGCCGCCCTTGGCCACGAGCACGCGATCGCCGGCCTTGGCCAGGTCGGCGAGCAGAATCATTTCGCCGTCGGCGCCGGTCTCGTACACGACGGTGCCTGGCGGCACCTCGAGTGTGAGGTCGGAGCCGTCGGCACCCGTGCAGTTGGAGCCCATGCCGTGGACGCCGCGCTGCGCGTTGAATTCGGGATGGAAGCGGTAGTTGACGAGCGTGTTCTGGTGGAGCGTGGCGACCAGGTAAACCGAGCCGCCCTTGCCCCCGTCACCGCCGGAGGGACCTCCGCGCGGGACAAACTTCTCACGGCGGAAGGCCATACAGCCATTGCCGCCGTCGCCGGCTTTTACGCTGACGTCGACTTCGTCGACAAACACTTACGCCTTGTCAGCGATGGCGACGGGAACGATGCTGATGAAGCGTCCCCGCTGACCCTGATCGCTGAACTTCACCGTGCCGGTGACTTTGGCGAAGAGGGTGTCGTCTTTGCCGAGGCCGACGTGCAGGCCCGGCTTGAACTTGCGTCCGCGCTGCCGCACGAGAATCGTGCCGCCGCTGACGAGATTGCCGTCGTGGCTCTTCACTCCGAGGCGCTGCGACTGTGAGTCGCGGCCGTTACGTGAACTGCCCTGTCCTTTTTTAGTAGCCATGGTTCTCTCTTACGCGTTGATCGCGGTGACCTTGACGCGGGTCAGCTGCGAGCGGTGGCCAATGGTTTTGCGTTCCTGCTTGCGACGCTTCATCTTGAACACCCGGATCTTCTTGCCCTGGGTCTGTTCTTCGATGACGCCGGTCACGGTGGCGCCTGGGATGTAGGGGGCACCGGTCAGCACATCGCCGCCCTCTTTGCCCACGAGGAGCACGCGATCGAACGTGAATTCGGCGCCCGGCTCGAGGTCCAGATGATCAACGACAACAACCGCGCCTGGCGTGACTTTTTCCTGCCGGCCGCCGGCTTCGACAATGGCGAACATTTCAGACTCTCCCCAGTAACGTAAAGGTCCCCCAGACTGGCCCTCAGGGTCGGTCCGGAACCATCAAGGCTAACACTGCTGGGCGTGTACAGGCAAATCGGGCGATGACCCTGCCGGGCCATCGCCTAATTGCCTCATTTCAAAAGAGTTCTGGTGCCCTTGATCTTCTGGGTGCTGAGGGTGCTCAGGAAGCCCGGCAGGAGCCGGTCCATCAGCTCGAAGTAGGAGGACAGGGGCGGGGTGTTGTTCATCGCCGAGTAGAGGGTCTCTTCGCGGAACGACTCGCTGTAGAGCTGCACCCCGGTGCGGCCGTCGATGAAGATGAACTTGGGCACCAAAGCGTAGCCCTTGCGGTCCTCGAAACGCTGCACGTCCTGCACCGACCGGCGTCCGTAGGCATCGAGCACTTCCTGGGACCGGCGGACCATGCCGCTGCGTTCCACGTCCGTGAACAGGATCGACCCGGTGATGATGAGCGGCGCCTGGTATTCCTCGCCGAGCCGCTTCCAGTAGTCCACGTCCGCGAAGATCTCCTCGTAGGGCTGGAGGTCCCGCTCGGTCATGATCTTGGGTTCGTTGTTCTGGGGAATCACCGCGAAGGGCGAGCCTTCGGGGGCCTGACCGGCGGCCTTGCGGCGGCGGTCCACTTCGTCCACCAGGTTCATGACGTCCGAGTCGACCACGCGCAGGTCCGACCTGTTGCGGAGCTGGCTGCGGAGCAGGCGCACGGTTTCACTGTTGGCGTCGACGTCCTTCGATCCTCCCGAGAGGAACCCGAGGATCAGCACCCGCTGGAAGGACGACACGTCGAGTTTTGCCTGAATGGGCGTCTCGATGCCGACGTCGTAAAACTTCAGGCAGCCTGACGCGCCGAGCGTCAGCGCAAGACTAGCGATCGCGGCGACGGTTCTGGCGCTCATAAATCTCCATGAACAGATCGTAGTTCTGCACGATGTAGGTGTTCTTCGGGTCGAGCTTGCGGGCCTTCTCGTACGCCTTCAGCGCTTCGTCGAACTTGCCCGACTGTTCGTAGGCGATCGCGAGGTTGTTCCAGGCCGAGGGGTAGGTGGGGTCAAGTTCGACCGCCTTCTCCCATCGGAACTCGGCTTCTTTCCACAGATTCTTCTGTGCCAGCTCGATGCCGAACTGCACCTGCGCTTTGGATTCGGAGCGCCGGTCAGCCAGCAGCGGAGCGGTGTACGACAGGACAAGCACCGTCATCAAAGCGGCAGCGCCCGCCCACTGTTGCCAGAGAGACGAGGGAAGTTTCTTCATAGACTCGATGGCCCCACTATACCCCCGTACGCACGAAGTGCAATCTGTTTGCCGAGCGGTCAGGGAAGAATCTGCCACCCCCTCCTGATGCGGCCGTAGATCGGCCTGGCATCGGCCCTGCATTTCGGGGGGTGATGGCATTAGACGAGAAAGACACCGTTGACGTGATCACGTCATCTGACGCCCGGTATCCCTTTCGTCTCAAGCAAATCGACGACCCGCCGGCGGCGCTCTGGCGACGAGGGCCCCTGCCCCTTGACGGCCAGACTGTGGCGATTGTGGGTTCCCGGACGGCAACGCCTGCGGGTCTGGTGGTCGCCCGGCAGTTGAGTCGTGACCTTGCGGAACGTGGCTACACGATCGTGTCCGGCCTTGCGGCGGGCGTGGACGGGGCCGCCCACCAGGCGGCGTTGGATGCCGGCGGGTCAACGCTGGCCGTGCTCGGCTGTGGGGTGGACATCGCGTACCCGTATCGA
>CAZLJG010000298.1:0-4172 GCA_964559545.1 uncultured Solibacteraceae bacterium
CACATGGCGGTGGTGATTGACGAACACGGCGGCACTGCAGGTGTGTTGAGTCTGGAAGATCTCGCGGAGGAGGTTGTCGGCGAGATCGACGAGGGCGTGCCGACGGCGCCGAATATCATTCGCACGTCTGAGACCTCAGCGCGAGTGGCCGGCACGTTGCGCCTCGACGAGCTTGGCCAGGCCTTTGACGTGGACCTGGAACACGAGGAAGTGGACAGCGTGAGTGGCCTGGTCATGGCGCTCGTGGATCGGCCGCCAGTGGTCGGCGACATGGTCGAGTACGGACAATTCCGATTCACGGTGTCGACGGTTTCCGGGCACGGCGCGAAGGAAGTACACGTCGAATTCCTCGGGTAAACTCGGGGGCATGCGCCTCCGATTCCTCACACTTGCCGTTGTCAGCGCGTGTCTTGTTCCGCAGGTCTTCGCTCAGCAGGCCCCGGCTCCCGCCGGGCGTCCCACCTCAGGCCTCGACCTGACCACGTTCGACCGGAGCGTGCGACCACAGGACGACCTCTTCAAGTTCGTGAATGGCGGGTGGTTGACGAAGACGGAGATTCCGGCCGATCGGCCAATCGCCGGCACGTTTGTGCAGCTCTCAGACAAAGCGGAGGCCGATCTCTACGCGATCATCGAACGGCTCGCTGGTGATCCCAACAAGAAGCCAGGTTCGATCGCGCAGCAGGTGGGCGATCTCTTCGCGAGCTTCTCGAATGAAGCACGCGTCAACACACTGGGCGCCTCGCCCCTGAAACCCACACTCGATCGGATTGACGCGATCACGACGCCTGCGGAGTTGGCGCGGGTGATCGGCGAATTGTCCGTCGTCGGCCTGCCGGGCCCCGTCGGTGGGTTCATCGAAGCGGATGCCGGCGATCCCACCAAGGTGGCGCTGTATCTGTTCCAGGGCGGTACCACGTTGCCCGATCGGGATTACTACCTATTGGACGAACCGAAGTTCGTCGAGATTCGGGCGAAGTATCTCGAGTACCTGCAGACATCGTTCACGCTGGCGGGGCGTCCCGATCCGGCGGGCGCAGCGAAGGCCGTGTTGGGGCTCGAGACGGAGCTCGCGAAGATTCAGTGGACGCAGGTCGAAAGTCGCGATGCGGTCAAGACCTACAACAAGATGGCGCTGGCCAAAGTCGTCACCGAGATGCCCGGGTTTGACTGGATGGGCTGGGCGACCGCGCAGGGGATCGACAAGACGCCGGAAGTGGTGATCGGCCAGCCGTCGTTCTTCAAGAGTTTTGCCACGATGGTGCCAACCGTGCCGATGAGCACGTGGAAGTCGTGGGTGGCTGCGCAGTACATCACGACGTCCGGCGCTTATCTGAGCCAGCCTTTTGTGGATGCGCGGTTTGAGTTCTTTGGCAGGACGCTGAATGGGCAGCAGGCGCAGCGCCCGCGTTGGAAGCGTGGTGTGCAGGTGGTCAACGGCAGCATGGGTGAAGCACTCGGCCAGCTCTACGTCGAGCGCCACTTCCCGCCAAATGCGAAAGCACGCATGGAGTCGATGATCGCCAACTTGATCGAGGCGTATCGCCAGTCGATCTCGACGTTGGACTGGATGACCGAACCCACGCGCAAGGAAGCGCTCGACAAGTTGTCGAAGTTCAAGGCCAAAATCGGCTATCCGAATCAGTGGCGCGATTACAGTGCACTGAAAGTGTCGGCGGATGACCTGCTCGGGAACATGGAGCGGTCGGCGAGGCTCGAACACGAGTACCAAATTGGCAAACTGACGCGTCCGGTGGACCACGAAGAGTGGCTCATGTCGCCGCAGACGGTGAACGCGTACTACAACCCCGTCAAAAACGAGATCGTGTTTCCTGCGGCGATCCTGCAGGCGCCGTTCTTCGATCTCAGTGCTGACGAGGCGGTGAACTATGGCGCGATCGGCGCGGTGATCGGCCACGAGATCGGGCACGGTTTCGACGATCAGGGACGCCGGTTTGACGGATCCGGCGCGCTTCGTGACTGGTGGACACCTGCCGACGAGACGGAGTTCCAGAAACGTTCGAAGGTGCTTGTCGATCAGTTCAGCGTGCTCAGCCCCTTGCCCGGCGTGACTGTGAACGGGGAACTCACGCTCGGCGAAAACATCGGAGATCTCGGCGGGCTCTCGATCGCGTACAAAGCGTGGAAGTTGTCGCTGGCCGGCAAGCCCTCCCCCACGATCGACGGCTTCACCGGAGATCAGCGGTTCTTCATGGGCTGGGCGCAGGCTTGGCGCTCAAAGGCCCGCGAACAATACGTGCGCAATCAGGTGATGGCCGACCCCCACGCGCCGGAGCAGTTCCGCGCCAACGCGCCGCTCTCAAACATCGACGCGTTCTACGAGGCGTTTAACGTGAAGCCCGGCGACAAGCTCTACGTCGCACCAGAGAAACGCGTCCGAATCTGGTAATTGGCGGTATCGTAGGGCCTCCTGGAGGCCCTATGACACGCCGACTGCTCGTCCCCGCCACCCTGCTCCTGGTCGTGCTCGCGCTGACGGCTGAACCCGTCACGACTGCACCGACACCGACGCGACTGCTGCGCACTCCCACGGTCAGCACCACTCATATTGCGTTCGCGTATGCGAACAACATCTGGATGGTCGAACGGGCGGGAGGCGTCGCGCGTCGCATCACAAGTTTCGCCGGTGGCGCGTCGAGCCCAAAGTTTTCGCCCGATGGGCAGACGCTGGCGTTCACCGCGTCCTACGGCGGCAACAACGATGTCTACGTCGTGCCGACTGCTGGTGGCGAGCCGAAGCGGTTGACTTGGCATCCAGGCGCGGACACGGTGCAAGGGTGGACGCCTGACGGCCGTGCCGTGATGTTCGCCTCGACCCGCGCGACGTGGGCGCCAAGTGGTGCCGCGAAGTTCTGGACAGTGCCAGCAACCGGCGGCATTGAAGCACCGATGGCACTGCCCCGCGCCTACATGGGCAAAATCTCCGCGGACGGCGGGCACATCGCGTACCGGATGAACAGCTCGTGGGATGAAGAGCGTCGCAACTACCGCGGTGGTCAGAACAAGCCCATCTGGATCGTGGATCTCAAGACGCACGATCTCGTCACGCCGCCTTTCACGAACTCGAAAGACACCGATCCCGTCTGGGTCGGCCGCTCGGTGTATTTCCTCTCTGACCGCGACGGTGTGAGCAACGTGTGGTCATTCGACACCGGCAACAAGCAGCTGCGCCAGGTCACCCGCTTCCCCGACTTCGACGTGAAGGCCCTTGACTCCGGCGGCGGCGCCGTTGTGTTCGAGCAGGCGGGTCGCGTGCACCTGCTCGACACCTCCAACGGCCGTTCACGCGTCATCGACATCGTCGCCACCGGCGACTTCCCGTGGATGATGCCGAAGTGGGAGGACGTGTCGAGCCGTGTCACAAACATGGCGATTTCGCCGACCGGCCGACGCGCGGCTGTGGAAGCGCGCGGAGAGATCTTCACGATCCCGGCGGACAAGGGCGATGTGCGCAACATCACACGATCGACCGGCGCCGCGGATCGCGCGCCGGCGTGGTCGCCCGATGGCAACTTTGTGTCGTACTTCAGCGACAAGTCCGGCGAGTACAAACTGGTCATCGCGCCGCAGGACGGCATCACGCCGCCGCGCGAAATCGAACTCGCCAATCCGAAGCACTACTACACGCCCTCCTGGTCACCCGACTCGAAGAAGATTCTGTTCACGGATACCGACCTCAAAGTGTGGGTGGTGGATGTCGCCAGCGGCGCCGCCAAGGTTGTGGGCAGCGACCCGTGGATGGTGCCTCAGCGCACGTTGAATCCCGTGTGGAGCCCGGACTCGAAGTGGGTCGCCTACGCGAGCCGGCTGCGGTCCATGTATCACGCGGTGTTCGTCAGCAACGTCGAGACGGGTGCCACACATCAGGTGACCGATCCACTCGCTGCGGCCGTGTGGCCCGCATGGGATGCGAGCGGCAAGTACCTGTGGTTCCTCGCATCACGGGATGTCGGCCTCGCATCACAATGGCTCGACATGACGTCGTACGACAGGCCGGTGACGTACGGCCTGTACTTTGCGATTCTCAAGAAGGGCGACCCCACCCCACTCCTGCCGGAGAGTGATGAAGAAGCGGTGCGGGCGGCAGACGCACCGGCGGGTGAAGGACGCGGCGGATCGCGCCCGGCGCCGGTGACGGTGCAGATCGATCC
>CAZLJG010000299.1:0-4162 GCA_964559545.1 uncultured Solibacteraceae bacterium
ATTCGGTTTGAGAACCCACGCACCGGTCCCCCTTCGTGGGCGACGGTCACCCAGTCGGCATTGGGCTCGCGCGGCGCGAACTGACAATCGGTGAAGTCGGGCGTCGGCACGTCAAAGCCGAGCACACTCGCCTCCTTCCCCTTGCCATCAAGTCCATGGCAGGCCGCGCAGCTTTCGGAGAACAACTGCGCCCCGGTCTTTCCCTCAGTATTGACGGTGCTTTTTGAACGACCTGGGCCTGCGACGGGTCTTGAACCAACCCGATGGCCGTCACAAAGATGAGCGTGGCCAGAGCACACACGGTTGAACGTATTCGCATCGAGTAAGACGATACGCTGCCCGCGCGGGAAACAAAAGACGCACGGCAGTACGGACGGGCTAAAGCCCGTCCGCTCCGATCCATCTTTCGTCAGAGTCAAAAAGACAGCGATTACCTCTACAGCCCACCGCTTGACGGCGGCACCAGGCCCTTCAGACGCATGTAGGTGACGATGTTGCCGTAGTGCTCCATCGTGTGCGCGGTGTTGAAGGTCACCACGGCCATGCGCGTTTGCTGGGCGCCGAAGAGCCCCACCGTCTCGGTGTTCCAGGCCGGCGTCACGGCGTTCCAGACGGCGTCACATGCCGCGAACGTATCGGCCAACGCCTTCTGCACCTCGGCTTTGGTCTTGAGCTGTTCGGCGTTGCCGGCCAGCGGCGACTTGGTGCCATTGGCCATCGTGCAGATCATGCCCGTCGCATTCGCGATGTGGCCGAGCAGGGCGCCGAAACTGCGCACGTCGGGCGTGGGCTTAAACGCGTAGTCGGCTTCCGGCACGGCAGCCGCGGCCTTGGTCACCCAATCCTTGACCATGTTGTATTGGCCACGCATGGAAAAATCCTGTCCCTGAGCCGCAGCCGGGACAGCAGTGAGAACGGTCACGCCCAGGACGCAGGCGGTCAGGCGAAAACAGGCTCGAAGAGTTGTAGGCATTCGCGAATAATACGGGCACCCGATGTTCGCAGGTGACCATTTTTCGCAGCAAGCCGGCGATTACGCGGCGTTCCGGCCGACGTATCCCGATGCGCTCGGCGCCTGGCTCGCGACGATGGCCCCGGCACAGGCGCACGTGTGGGACTGCGCGACTGGTTCAGGCCAGGCGGCCACCATGCTGGCGCGGCACTTTGAACGTGTGACCGCGACCGACGCCAGCGCCGCACAGCTCGCGCATGCGGTGGCGGCATCGGGCGTGACCTATCGGGAGGCTCGTGCCGACGCATCGGGCTTGCCAGACGCCTCCTGCGATGTCGTCACCGTCGCACAAGCCGCACATTGGTTCGACCTGCCGACGTTTTATGTCGAGGCTCGCCGCGTGTTGAAGCCGGGCGGCGTCATCGCTGTCTGGTCGTACGCGTTGTTCCACAGCAATCACGCCGGAATCGACGACGTGGTGCGGCAGTTCCAGCGTGAGCGACTGGCGCCCTATTGGCCCCCGGGGCGCGAGTTTGTCGACGATGAGTATCGATCGTTGCCGTTTCCGTTCACGGTGATGGCCGCGCCCGCCTTTGAAATGACGGCCACATGGACACGCGCGCAGCTGCTGGGGTACATCACATCGTGGTCAGCGGTGCTGCGCTGCCGCGAGGCGGAAGGGCGCGATCCGATGTCCGAGATCACCGAAGCGCTCAAGGAGCTGTGGCGAGACGACGCGCAGGTGCGTGAACTTCGCTGGCCCCTTCACATCAAGGCCAGCCGCGTCGCTACTTCTTGATCGCGGGATTGGTGACGGCCGCGTTCGGGCGGCGTGACCAGTCTTCGAACGACCCGTCGTAGAGCTTCACGTCAAATCCCGCGAGGCGCGCGGCGAAGATCGTCGCCGTCGCCTGCTGGCCGATGTGGCAGTAGGCAACCACGGTGTCCCCCGGCTGAACCCCTGCGGCCGCAAACGCCGCACGGAGTTCTTCGACAGACTTGAACCGCCCCTGCGGGTCGTACGTGGAGTTGAATGGCACGCTGACGGCGCCTTCAATGTGTCCCGTCTTGTGGGGTGTGTCGCGCCCGCCCCCCGTCTGCTCGCCGTTATAGAGCGCGCTCGCGCGCGCATCCACCACGCGCACACCAGGCGACTTTCGCAGTGCCTCGACCGCATCCCCGTCGACGATCAACGGCACGATCGCCAGCGGACTCAACTGACCGGGTGTCACTTCAGGAACCACATCCGTTGTGGCATACCCGTCGGCGACCCAGGCGTTCATCCCACCCTGCATCAAGCGGGCGCGATCCCCGAGACCGGCGTACTGCAGCGTGAGCATCACGCGGGTGGCGGTCGTCATCACCTGGGGCGTCGCGGCGTACACCACGATCTGGGACGTGTCGGAAATGCCGAGCGTCTGGAGCGCAGCGTGCAGGGCCTCGGGTTCCGGCATCTGCAGATTCAGCGCGGCGCCGTTGGCGCCCTTTCCTGTCACGCTGATCATCTGCGCGGTCACCAGGCGAGCCCCGGGCAGGTGTGCCGTCGCGTACTGGGGTGCCGGACCAACATGCAGCAGCACCATCGTTGGATCCTGCAGCCGTTCCGCCACCCAAACCGTGGACACCAAGGGGCCCTGCGGAACCTGACCGACTGTGAACATCGACACGACCAGCGCCATCAGCAACTTCATGTTGGGAATGTACACCAGTCCGCAGCTTGCCCCGCCGTAGCCTTGGCGAAGGCGGGTTCGTCCCAGATCGGCACGGAAGGGCCTGCGGGCGCGCTAGTATCTTCCGGCTATGAACATGCGACGGATCGGGTTCCTGCTCTGCGCGCTGGTGCTATCCAGCGTTCCCGCTTTCGCGCAGTCGCTGCCGGGTGGGCTCGATGCGGGGCCTCACGCGGTGGGTTATCGCATCGTGACTGTGGACGACCCGACGCGGCCGGTGGGTGGGCGTGTTGAGCCGACGAAGCGCGATGCGGCCAGGCCCAGAACACTGCGGATCCATGTGTGGTACCCGGCAGCGGCTGCGGGCGCGCGACTGACGATTGCCGACTACATTCAGGCGGCCGGGCCGGCAGCGCAGACACACCGTCAGGATGTGCCGCGACTGCTGGGGTCGGCAGTGTCAGATGCCGAGTGGGCGCAGTACACCGCGTTCACGCTCACGGCCACGCGTGATGCGGCGACGGCGCCTGGACGTTTCCCGCTCATCATCGGCATGCATCGGCCGGTCTCGCTGGTCATCACCGGCGAACATCTGGCGAGCCACGGGTACGTGGTGGCCTATGTCGATCGGCAGCCGCGTGAGTCGGTCATCGCTGAGGGCCTCGTGCGGGAGGCGCTAATCCTCGCGGAGTACGTGCGCGACATGGAAGTCGCGATCGCCCGTCTTCGGCAGGAGCCACATGTGGATCCGGCACGCCTAGGCGCGCAGGGTTTCAGTGGCGACGGTCTCGCACAGATCCTGCTCGCGATGCGGCATCCGGATGTGGATGCGGTCTCGCTCCTCGAGACCGGCTGGCTGAGTCCCGCGCAGGTGAGCAGCTTTCAACGCGCGACCGCGTACGATCCACTCGCACTTCGTGCCGCGCTGTTCTACGCCTACAGCGAAAACCTCGGTCGCAACAGTCTGGAACACATCGCCGAACTCACGTCGATGCGGTACGCCCCACGGTCGCTGCTCTACCTCGGCGAGCCGCGCATGACCCATCTGGACTTTGCGACCGAAGGCCTCGTGCTGGCGCAGGTGCTGGAACGACGCGCGCCCGCGCGGGAGGCGCTGGCGCGCATGGCCCTGGCGACCTTCCGGTATCAGCGAACGTTCTTCGACGCGTACATCAAAGGTGATCAGGTCGCGCAGCTGCGACTGGGCGACCTTCCCGTGCCGCGCTCGGGCGGCGCCCTCGTGGAACTCACCCACCTGCCGGCAGTTACACCTGCGCTCAGCCGCGCCGAACTCCAGGCGCATGTGGATGGCGATGTGACGTCGGCCATGGTGCGCGCACGGGGAGATCTGAAGCGCGACCCACAGGCGGCCGTGTTCGATCCCGCGTGGCTCAACGCGACGGGCTACGCCTACCTGCAGCGCAAACAGTTCGACCGCGCGGTCGCGCTGCTGACGTTGGCGAGCGAGGCGCAGCCGCGTTCAGCCAACGCGTTTGATTCGTTGTCTGAAGCGCTCGAAGCCGCCGGTCAGCGCGCTGAG
>CAZLJG010000300.1:0-4141 GCA_964559545.1 uncultured Solibacteraceae bacterium
AAGTTGCGCGAGTAGCGGCGGCGGTATTGGGTCTGGAGGGCGTGGTAGTCGGAGAACGCGCCGGAGTCGGTCACGTTGACCGCATTGGCGCGCGGGTTCGGAATGAAGAAGTTCGCCGGCAAACCAGCCGTCAGCGCATTCGCGCGGCGGGTGGAGTTGCCTTCGAGGTCATCCGCCGCCCCCACCGGGTTCGCGTTGTTCCGCGCGAGGCGGGCCACAAACGTCGTGTTCGCGAACGTACTTGAACCACCGGCGTACGCCGCCGTGTTGGTCGCATCCGTGCGGCCGTTCAGGTAGGCCACATAGATCGGCAGAGGGTTGGTGCCGGTGTTGGCGCCGAAGTAGGCAAATGAGCCCGCCCGGCTTCCGCCCGCCGCGTTGTTCGCCTGGAGGTTCGCCATCGCGAGTTTGAACTCATCCAGGAATCCGTTGGCAAGCAAGCTCTCACCGCGAATCTGGTTGTAGTTCAGGGTCGACCACTGGTCGGACCCGCGCGTGCCGAGGTAGCGCACTTCAAGGGCCATGTCGTCGCCGAGCGAGCGCTGCACGCCCACCGTCCACGTCTGGCCCCTGCCGACCTTGATCTCCGGCGCGAACGCGTTGAGGCTGTCCACGCGGTTCGGACGGGTCACAATCGGGTACGTCGGCGTCTCGTTGAACGCGGCCGGCGTGATCCGGCTGCGCTGGCTGAAGAGCACCGGCCACGCTTCACCCGCGCCCACCAGGCCCGTGTTCACGTCGCGATTGATCGTGATCGTCGCGCCCGGGTTCGCCCCGAACGTGCCCGTGAACGTCGACATGCCTTCGCGTGCGTAGGACATCGAGTAGCCCGCGCGCAGCGTCGCCTGATCGGGGTTGCCGAGCACGGACCGCAGCCAGCCGCTCTGCACGTTCGGACGCCACGCGATGCTGATGTTCGGCGACACGTTGTTGTAGTCGACGTTGTAGCCCTTCGTGCCACCGATCAACTGGGTGTACTCCGGAATGGCCTTGCCGCTGTTGGCGCCGGGCTGGAAGAAGTTGCAGCGGTCATAGACGCCGCCACCACCGATGCCCGACATGCCACACGCATCTTCCATCAACACCGTCGTCATGATGTCGTTGGTCGGAATGAACGGCATCTGGAGGTCATAACGAAGGCCCGCCTGAATCGTCAGGGTCGGTGTCATGCGCCAGTTGTCCTGCACGAAGCCGGAGAACGTGTTCATGTAGCCCGTGCGGGTCCGGGGACCAAACGCCACGTACTTGTTGGTCTTGGGATCGAGCGCCGCCTGGCCCGTGATTGACGTCACGCGCCCGGTCAGCATCGCGTACAGGTTGCGTGCGTCACCGAGGTCACCAGTGGAAATCCCCGGGAAGTTTGCCGTCGTGAACATGCCCGCTGCGGGATCAAACTGCGTGTTGAAGCCGAGGTTGACGCCCGGCACCATGCGCTGCGCGCTGTCGGACGCCGTGGCCCGCTGCCAATCCAATCCGAAGCTGAAGCTGTGCGACCCGCGCTGCCAGCTCAACGTGTTGGCGACCCGGTAGGTCGGCGAACTGCGCCAGCTCGGATCGTTGGTCGCCCACCAGTCGGTCCAGGTCGGGATGACCACGGCAAAGCCGTCAAAGTCCGAGAACGTCTGCGGACCATTGCTGCTCTGGTCGCCGAACTTCGACTCGCCGCCCAGCGCGGTGATGTTGCCGGTCAGTTCGTTGACGACGTTCTGCGACAGCGTGGAGCGCAGGGTCAACGTGTAGAGCGGACGCTTCGAGGTGAAGAGCCGGTAGTTGGGCGCGCCCGGGAAGCGGGCATCCACACCGTTGAGGTAGTCGGGATCACGCTCGGCCCAGATGATGGCCATCGTGCCGCTCAGGCGGTGCCGATCGGTGATGTTGTAGTCGAGGCGCGCCGTCGGCTGATGCTCGAAGAGCTTGCCTGGGCTCTGCCACACATAGTTGTTGACGATGGGGTCAGCGGTCGGGTTGATGACGCCGGTGGTCGCTGCGGCCGCCTGAATCTTCTGGAGCACCGACATGATCGTCGGGTCCACGGTGGTGATCTGGTTGTTCGCCGCCGCCAGCGTGAGCACGTTCACTTCGCGGATCACGCCGCCTGACACTTCGTAGGGCATCCAGCCCTGCAGCATGCGCGGCGGGGTGATGGTGCGCGTGCGTGTGAAGCTGTTCGGGAACCGGATCTGCTCGTAGTTGACGAAGTAGAACATCTTGCCGCGGCCGTCAAAGCCCGGCAGCACCACAGGGCCACCGATGCGGCCGCCATACTGGTTCAACTTCACCTGGTTCTTCGGCAGGCCATTGACCTTGTTGAAGAAGTAGTTCGAGTTCATCTTGGGGTCACGGAAGTACTCGTAGAGGCTGCCGGAGAACCGGTTGCCGCCCGAGCGCGTCTGGAACGCGATCGTGACCGCGCCGCTGCCGCCGAGGTTCGCCCCCGCAGCCGCCATCGTCACCGTGACCGCTTCGACGGCGTCCTGACGCGGCGTGACCGAGGCGAAGAAGCCGTCCGTCGTGCGCAGGAAGTTGTCGTTGTTGCTCGCGCCGTCCATCGTGATCTGCACGAACGAGTCCGGCAGGCCGTTGATCGACGAGTCGCGGTTGGTACCGGTCGTGTTCACGCCGGGCAGGAACGCGACGGCGTTGAGCGCGTTACGCGTCGGGGTCGGCATGCGGTTCAGCTGGTCCGAGTTCAGGGTCGCTGTGACCGTTGCCGTCTGGGTGTTGATGAGTTCCGTGCTGCTCGTCACTGTGACAGTCTCGGTCAACGAACCGACTTCGAGCGTCATGTTGACCGTCGCCGGCACGCCAATCGCGAGGCGCACATTGGCGTTCTGAGCCGTCTTGAAACCCGTCAGCGTCGCCGACACCGTGTACGTGCCGGCCTGCAGCGCCGCCACGTTGTAAGTGCCGTTCGCCCCGGTCACCGTTTCAGACTTCGCGCCGGTCGCGTTGTTCGTAACCACCACCGTGGCGCCAGGAATGACGCCGCCGGCCGAGTCTGTAACGACGCCCGTGATGGACGACGTTCCCTGGGCCATTGCCAGGGTTGAGGTACTGACGACGAGAGCTGCCGCAAGCAGCACGCGCCAAACGTGTCGTGTCATGTAACGTTCCTCCTCCAAATGCACTATCAACGTGGGCTTACACGGCCTCAATCCGCGTCAAGACGTAACGCAGGAGTAAACGCGGATGAGAGGTTCCGGGGACTTTATGGCCGGTCGTAGTTCAAGTCAATACTGGAGTGGAGGGTCCTGAAACACTTGGTACCAAGGCGGGCGGTTCCGGACAAGACCCTAGATACGTGGGCGGCTGGGCGGTTGAGTGGATGGGTGATTTGGCTGGATGGGCGATTGGGCGGATTGAAGAAGAAATGGTCGGGATGCCGAGATTCGAACTCGGGACCCCTTGACCCCCAGTCAAGTGCGCTACCAGGCTGCGCTACATCCCGCCGACAACTACTTCTTCTTCGCCTTGCCCGACTTGATGGCACTTCCCCGGCTTGGGGCCGGTTCGGGGGCCAACATGAACTCGGAGCCTGGGGGGCCGCCGAGTGTCTCGAGGATCCAGTGGAGTCCCCGCTTTACTTCCGTCAGGTGCGCACGCGCACCGTCATCCAATCCCGCCGGCTGCCCCACCATCTCTGGTGGAAGGAGCAGGTCGTCACTCACCCCGGATGCCGCTTCGGCCTCTTCGGTGAGCCGGCGCCGGGCCCCGGCCAGGGTCAACCCCTCAACCAGAATCAGGCGCTTGAGGTGCAGCACCCGCTCGACATCCGCGCGTCGGTAGACCCGGGGGCCTGCCGGCGTTTTGGCCACCCCTAAATCGGGAAACTCGGCCTCCCACCCTCGGAGCACAAACGGCGGGACGGCCGCGATCTCGCAGACCTCCTGAGCCCGGAATGCCGGCCGATTGGGAATCGAAACCGCGTCCACGAGTGGATCGCCAGTATATCTCACAGTTCCTTCCGCGCGCGGCGTCGCACGCTGATGCGGATGGGTGTGCCGAGAAATCCGAACTTCTCCCGCAACTGATTCACGAGGAACCGCTCATAGGAGAAATGAAACTCCGTCGCCACGTTGGTGAAGAACACGAACCGCGGTGGCGCACTCGCAATTTGCGACGCGTACATGATGCGCACCTG
>CAZLJG010000301.1:0-1954 GCA_964559545.1 uncultured Solibacteraceae bacterium
TTCATCGGTTCATCGGTTCATGGTGCTGGTTCTTGGTTCAGCACCGATGAACCATGAACCGATGAACCAGTAACCACACGGTCTAATTATACGGCTAGGTAGATCTACCCACCCAGAATGGGTAGGTGCGCGGATTTTGTTCCGCGGGCCGCTCTGCGATCCTCCAGCCTCCTGATTTCTCTGGAGGGACTGTGAGACATCTCATTTGCCGCGTGGTGCTCGTGCTCAGCCTGGTCGGCTTGCCGACGGGGGCGATGGCGCAGGACGGATCCACCAGTCAGAGTGGCACGGGCCAGAGTGGCACCGGTACCGGCACCGGCACCGGCACCGGGACCGGGACCGGGACTGGCACGACTGGCGGGGGCATCACCGGGCCCGTCACAACCGACGTCCTGGGCCTGCTCTACGGCACCGGCGGCTCCACCGTCGTTGACGTGACTGGCGACGGTCGTCCTGACTTTGTCGGCGCTGTGAGCTACCGGGACTTGTCGACCGGCAACTGGTGGACGGTGGTTACGCCCATGCTCATCCTGATGCCTGCACAGCCCGATGGCACGTTTGGTCCAAAGCAGATCCTTGCGGCAGGAGACTATCCGCAGGTCGAGGTCCTTGAACTCAATGGCGACGGTCGGCTCGACATTCTTGCGGTGCGCCGAGTCGGCGATCAGAGTGTGCTCGAATCTCTCACGCAGCAGGAAGACGGAACCTTCAGCGCGCCCGCCGAGGTCTACCTGCAGCATGGCGAGATGTTGATCGCGGTGGGTGATGCGGACGAGACCGGTCGACACACCATCGTCAAACTCGCCAGCGACGGCATCCGGCGTATGAAGCCGGGCGGGCACTGGACGCCGTCCGTGGCCGTAAACATCGCGGCGGCGTCGATGCGGACGATGGATGTCAATAATGATGGGCAGTTGGATGTGGTCGCCCTCGGGTACGACGATGCTGGTGGGCGTCTGCTGACGTTCTTCTCAGTCGGCAACACGCTGATGCCAGGTACCGCGTTCAATGTGCCGTTTGCTGCGCCGACCACATACCTCGAACAACGTTTGCACCCGGGCGATTTCAACGGTGACGGATGGACCGATGTCGTGGTGGTGACCGACGACAAAACCTACTTCGTGCGGAACTCCCCGGTTGGGTGGCGGCAGTCAACGGAGACGACGATCCCGCGCGGAGAGGCGTCGGTGGCTGACGTGAATGGCGACGGCATTGTTGATGTGCTGGTCAATGCGTTCTCCTCCACCGAACAGGCGTTCCAGGTGGTGGTGATATACGGCGCGGAGGTCAGGCCGTTTCGTGAGGGTGAGGCGCTCGGCAGCCTTGAAGCGTCCTTTGATTCGTATTCTGTTGCTCCCCTGTACGGCAGTTGGACCTCAGCCGGTCGTCGTGAGGTCATCCACTTTGCCTTCGACCAGATCCGACTGCATCAACTGCAGCTGGTGATTCTGAACAGTGGATTCCCGTACTGGGTGTTTGCCGATCCGGTGACGGGCCTGGGCACCGTCACCATCCGCCCGGGACTCAATTGGCCCCCTACTGCGCAATGGCAGTGGCTCTACAACGGGGCTGTGATCTCCACGGCACGGGACCTGACGGTCTCGCTGCCTGTCGGCAGCCATCAGGTGATGCTTATCGGGACGTTGAACAGCGAGAAGATCTCTGCCGGTGTCCACATTCGTGTCGATCCCGCGCCGGGCACTCTCAGTGCGGGGCCTGACATCACAGTGCGCGGTGACTGGAGCGGGCAGGCGTCCGTGCAACTCGTCGCGCAGGCACAAGGCAATGTTCAGGCGATCCGCTGGTATCGCAACGGCGTGGATATCACGGGGCCACCGGGATTCTCGGTGCCACTCACCGTCGGCACCTACGAGTTCATCGTGGCCGGCTGGGTGAATGGGTGGATCGAGGCGTTTGATTCGATGACGGTGACGGTACTGCCGCCGCAAGGTGA
>CAZLJG010000301.1:2054-4126 GCA_964559545.1 uncultured Solibacteraceae bacterium
CAAAAGGTGACACAGGTGCGAAGGGTGACATCGGTGAAGGCCTGGTGAAGCACTCACTGCTTCTGCTGCCGGAGGGTGTCAACGCGCCCGCGGGCTACCTGAAGCTGGGGGCGTACGTCGAAGAACGCATCAATCCGGGCACAACGCCTGCCGGCAAGAAGTTCAAGATGACCATCGTCATCTGGCAGAAGCAGTGAGAGTGACCGTGGGGTATTCTGGCGCCGCTTGGCGCGCCAGACCTGTGTGACGGCCGTTGCGGGACTCGCGCTCGCGTTGCAGCTTGTGGCTGTGGACGCGGGCGCGCAGTACCGCGTCGACACCTGGACGGTGGAACAGGGGTTGCCGACAAACTCAGTGACTGCGGTGCGACAGACGAAGGACGGATTCCTCTGGCTCACCACCTACGGCGGCCTCGTTCGTTTTGATGGCACCCGGCTTCGCGTCTTTCATCCTGACAACACACCCGGCCTGCGCACGAGCCGACTGATTGGGTTGTACGAAAGCCGCGACTCGGCGTTGTGGCTGATCACTGAGTCACTCGGGGCCGTGCGCTTTATGGACGGTCGCGCGACCACCTACACCGTGGAGGATGGGCTGCCGTCGAACGCGATCGCGGGATTTTTTGAACTCGCGGATGGATCGCTGTTTGCCGACACGGGCGCAGGTGTCGCTCGGTGGACGGGACAGGGATTCGTTCGAGCTGACGGATGGCCCGTTCGTGGTGACCCGGCTGTGCGCATCCTCAGCCGCAGCGCAGATGGCACGACGTGGTATCGCGATGCCAAAGGCCTCTATCGGTTTTCGGATGGGCGCATCACGCAAACGGTGGCGCTTGGTGCTGCGACGCCGACGGTCATCCAGGCGTATGAGGACCGCGCCGGTCGGCTGTGGGTGCAGACACTCGAGCGGGAGACCATGGGCCCCGCGGGCAGACGGATCGCTCAGGTGATCAGCGGGGCTCTGGTTCACTACGGGCGCGCGCACGGCGTGCCGGAGTTTCACGACATCGCCTGGTCTGAAGATCGGGAGGGCACACTCTGGTTGGGGTTGCGCGGTGATGCCGGACTCCTCCGCATCGATGGCGACCGATTTCATCTGATCACTGATCGGGATGGTCTCCCCGGGCGCAACGTCGAGACCGTGCTGCAGGATCGCGAAGGCACGATGTGGGCGCCGACCGACGGAGGGCTGGCGCGACTCACGGCCAAGCCTATCGCCGCAATTGCTGTGGCTGACGGCCTGGAAGTGGAGAACACGTACACCACCTACGAGGACCGCCGCGGCAACATCTGGATTGGCGGGTGGCCGGGTTTGTCACGGATCCACAACGGGCGCGTGTATCCGATGAGTCGCGCACTCGGCATTGCTGGTCAGAACGTGTCGGCGATGTTCGAGGATCGCGACGACGCGTTGTGGATTGGGATTTGGGCCGATGGCCTGCGCAGGGTGCGGGGAACACAGGTGGAAACCTTGCCAAGCCCCGTCGGTGTCGTGGTCCGCGCGATCCATCAACGGAAGACCGGCGACATCTGGTTCGGCGGATCGACCGGGCTGGCGACGTACACGAACGGCCGCATGCAACCGGTGGCGGGATTTCCAGGAGGTGGCGTGCTCGCCCTCCACGAGGACCGGGCCGGCACGATATGGATAGGCACCGACTCCGGAGTCGTTCAGTATCGCAATGGGGGCTTTGTGACGTTCGGCCCGGCTGACGGGTTGACCGGCACGCCGATCGTTCGCGCGATACACGAAGATCGCGACGGCGCGATCTGGTTCGGCACCTACGACAACGGCCTGTTTCGGTTCCGGGACGGCCGGTTCTCGCAAGTGTCGATGCGGCATGGTCTCCATGCGCCGGGCGCGTTTGCGATTGTTGAAGACGACGAAGACCGGTTCTGGATCTCGTCGAACAGCGGGATCTATCGCGTCTCCAGGCGGGAGCTGCACGAGGTCGCCGATGGTCGCCGGCCGGACGTGATGTCGGTCGCGTACGGAGTACGCGATGGGATGCGGCACGTCGAGTGTAACGGCGGCATGCAGCCCGCAGGCATGCGCAGTCGCGACGGCCGGAT
>CAZLJG010000302.1:0-4126 GCA_964559545.1 uncultured Solibacteraceae bacterium
AACGTTCTTGGTGGGGATCGGGATCAGGAAACCGTCTACGTATTTGGCCATGAGGAGATGGTAGCCCGGACGGCGCTATTCGCAACGCAGCGTGATGGCGGGGTCCACACGCGTGGCCCGCCTCGCCGGAATCCACAACGCCACCATCGTCGCTGCCGCAAGGATGGCTGCTACCTGCAGGTACGTGACGAGGTCGAAGGGTTGCAGGCCGAAGAGTTGATTCTGTAGGAGTGACGCTGTGATCGCGCACAGGAGGAAGCCGACTGCGACTCCGACACCAGTCGCTCGCTGGCCGGAACGAAGGACCTGGAGGCTGACGTGCCGGGCGGCGCCTCCCAGCGCGAGCCGGATCCCGATCTCCCGCCGCCTTTCCTCAACGGCGTACGAAAAGACACCAAAAATGCCGAGTGTGGAGATCAGCAGCGCGGCGGCACCGACCATCCAGCCGACAAGACTGGCATTGGCGGCTTCGCTGAAGCTGTCGCGGACGTTCTGGCGCACAGGAGTGGGGACAAGGACCGCTGATGGTTCGATTGCCTGAGCGATGGCCCGCAGCCGCTCAATCGTGCCGGCCGGCCCATTCGGCACGAGGAGCAGGGGCAGTCCGACGACAGGCCGGTACGCGACAGGTTCCGCCACGCCGATTGACCGAATCGGTACGTCACGTACGACGGCTGCGATGGTGAACACCATGTTCTCCGGCGACCCTGGCTGAATCATGGTTTGGCCAACCGCGCGCGCACCAGGCCAGAATTCCCGGGCGAACGACTCGTTCACCACTAGTGACCGGTTGGCAGCTGCTGCGTCAGGTGCCGCGCCGTCGAGGATCGGAATTCTCATGACCGAGAAATAGTTCGGTGACACGGGTCGACTCGAGAGGATCCTGGCCGTGCTCGGGTGTTCGTCGGGCCGGTGCACGCGCATTGAGGTGCTGGCACCATTGATGAGTGGCGCCGATTGCGCAAATGCGACGTTCGTCATTCCTGCAGCTTCCACTTCGCGTGCGAACTCTCGTGCGAACGCAGTGCGTTGTGCAGAGGAGAGTTGTTCGCGAAAGGTCACACTGACAAGGTCGATGTCATCGACAGCGAATCCGGGGTCCGCGGCAGACGCCACAGCCACCGCGCGACCAACCAGACCCGCACTGGTCAGAAACACGACGGTGATCGCGACCTGCGCCGTGAGCAGGAAGTTACGGGACTTATGTGAGCGCCGGTCCGGTCCATGCTGCTGTGAGACTGCCTGCAACAGGCTCAGATGGCCGACGCCTCGAGCCGCCGACGATCCCGCAAGCAGGGCAGCCACGCCAGACACGATCGCCGCAAACGCCAGGACCGTCCAGTCTGGCGCGAGGTGGTCGGTTCGCAGCGAGGTGTTGCCTGTGAGCGAAACGGTGATCCGCGGCAGTGCAAACGCGAGTGCCACGCCAACCGCGCCTGCACACAAGGTCAGGATGAATGTCTCCGTCAGGAACTGCCGAGCCACCCGCCATCGTCCTGCGCCAAGCGACAGGCGCACGGCGACCTCCTGGCTACGTCGCATGGAACGTGCCAGGAGCAGGCTGCCGACGTTTGCGCACGTGAGAGTGAGAATTAGCGAAAGCGCCAGGAAGATGTAAAGGTACTCCTGCGCCAGGCGCGCCTGCCCATTGCTGATGGGGCGGGTGTCCCTCAGCGTCAGGCCGAAGGCGGGAATCTTGTTTGCGCTTCGGAACTGTGCGCTGAGTCCTTCAAGTTCGGCCAATGTCTGCGCCGGACTCGCTCCGTGTTGCAGGCGTGCCACGACGGCTCCCCCAGGGCGACTCAGTCCTCCGAAGTTCAATGCAGACAACGACATCCAAAGGTCGAGTCGCATGTGGTGGACATCCTCGAAGCCTGATTGCGCGACGCCGACAATCGTGAACGGGACTGACGACAACTGCACGGTTCGACCGGAGATGGATGGATCAGCCTTGAAGTAGGTCTTCCAGAGATGGTCGCTGATCACCACTTCCCTTGCCGCAGGGTTCCTGTCGCTTCCGGGAGTGAAACCAGGTCCAGACACCACGCGCACACCCATGACGTCAAAGTAGCGCGACGAGACAAAACTGGACTGCACGTGTGGGCCGTCCCGTTCAACCTGCTCTCCACCTCGAATGAACGTGGCCAGGGCGGAGACCGTCTGGGCGTGTTCGGCGAGGTACATCGCCTCGTCAATCGACAGGGTTCCGAACTGCTGCTGGGGTGCCGGGCGTGCCCTGACGATGACGACCGAGTCCGGATCGGGGACCTGCCAGGGGCGCAGCAGGCGCGCGTTCATCAGTGAATACGCCACCGTCAGCGACGAGATGCCGATGGCCAGGATCAGGATCGCCGCGACGCTGAAACCGGGCTGCCGGCGCATGCTCCTTGCGGCATATCTGACATCCTGCCAGGTCGTTTCAACCCACCGCGCAATCCACACAGACCGCGCCTCCTCGCGCATGTAGGCGGTGTTGCCGAGCGCCCTGGTCGCCGCAGGTCGAGATTCGTCGGCGGACAACCCGCGGGCCTCAAGATCCTCTTGCACCATGGCGCGATGAACTTCGAGTTCCTGCGAGAGGTCACGGTCGAAGTGGCGATATTTCAGGCGGGCGCGGAGCCGACGGAGAAGGCTGAACATGACGTCTCCTACGCTGTCTCGAGGACCAGGCGGATGGCGGCGACCATCTCTTCGAACTCGGCCTTTTCGGCCGCGAGGTGTTTACGCCCAGCCTTGGTGAGCGTGTAATACCGGGCCTTGCGATTGTTTTCGGATGGCCCCCACTCGGCGTCCACGTAGCCGTTGAGCAGAAGGCGTTGTAAGGCCGGGTAGAGCGAACTTTCGCCGACCTGCAATACGTCCCTCGACACGGTCTTGAGCCGCTGCGCCAGCCCGTAGCCATGCATGGTCTCAGTAGCCAGCAGGCGGAGAATCAGCAGATCCAGTGTGCCGGGCAGCAGATCGGGCGGGAGAACTTTGGCCATGCGCTCGTGACTCCTATCGGTAAACGATAGGAGAGAGCCTGCGCTGGGTTAGGCTGTGGTGTCAAGCCCCATCGGTTGTCGATGGGAGAGGGCTATTCCGAGACCGGAATGGTGTGCGTAAGCAGCCAGTCGGCCATAAAAGCCCGGTCGAGCGCTCCCTGGGCAACTTGGAGAATGACTTTCTCCTCCTCATCGACCGTCGCCAAGATCTCGAGCCCGTTCAGCATCAGGAACGTGGCCATCGCAGCATGTCCGACGCGCTTATTACCATCGACAAATGGGTGATTTTGAATGAGCGACACACAGAGTGCTGCCGCCTTATCGACCAGCGATGGATGCAGGTCTTCACCACCGAACGTAGCCTTCGGCTGCGCCAACGCTGAATCCAGGAGATGAAGGTCTCGGATACCCGGCGATCCTCCGGACTGCGCAATGAGCGCCCGGTGGAGGTCAATGACCTCTCCGAGAGTGAGGAAGCGCATCACGCCAGCCGTCGATATAGTTCCCGATTCTTATTGAGCACACGCTCTGCGGCAGCGGAGAACGCAGGATCGTGCACCGACAAGAGGTCGACAACCGCAGCCTTCGCCAGTTCAGAAGGGGAAATCCCGAGCCGGTCCGCTTCCTGCTGCAAGCGTGCGGCGTGGGCCGATTCGAGTTCGACGATGACCTTCATGGATCTACTCTACGCCCGTGCATGGCGTTCGGCAACAGGGCCGGCCGAGCCACCAGCCAATACAGCCCAGGTATCCACAACGAGAATCCAACAATGGCGACGAGCACGTGCGGCGAGAAGTGGAAGACGTCGAGTGCGGTTGCGGTGAGATAGGAAACGGTGGCCTGGACCACAGCCAGCGCAAACAACTCGGCGGCGAAGACGCGGCCGCGGAATTCGTCCGGCACGTTCATCTGCAAGAGCACGTTGCTCGATACCCACAAGATCGAGCCAAAGACGTGAGCCGCGATGACGGCGCAGGCCGCGATCCAGATGGTCGGTGAGATGGCGATCGCGGCGTAACAGGTGCCGGCGATCAGGTAGGCCGGCCCGATCATGCGGATCAGATTGCGCTGTCGGGCCGCCAGGACGGAGACGATCAGCGACCCGGCCATCGCGCCGATGCCGCGCGCACCGTAGAGAACCC
>CAZLJG010000303.1:0-4101 GCA_964559545.1 uncultured Solibacteraceae bacterium
TTCTGGCGCATGCACCGCGCCGCCCGCATCGTTTTCTCGCTGAACTTCCACATGGGCCGCTGGTCGCCGCAGGAAGCGGTGGACTTCCTCGTGAACGAGGTCGGTCACGAACGGGAGAACGCGACGGCCGAAGTGCGCCGATCCTTCCAGGGCAACTACGGGCCGCTGTATCAGGCGGCGTACCTCCTTGGCGGCCTGCAACTGCGCGGTCTCAAGGCTGAACTGGTGGACACCGGGCACATGACGCTCAAGGAATTCCACGATGCCGTGGTGCTTCAGGGCTCGATGCCCTTCCCACTCACGCGCCTGGCCATCTCGAAGATGCCGCTGACGCGCGACATGAACCTCGACTGGAAGTTCTACGGAGACCTCAGCGCCGCCGCGCCAAAGACGCCATCAGCGACAGGAGCACGGTAAGCGACGCGCCAATCGCGGCATACCAGGGCCAGGCGACGGTGGTAAACGCCCACACCGAGAACACCGTCACCCAGGACGCGAGCATCGCGCCGGCGACAGACCATGGGTCGACCCGCCGGCGCATCACGGCCACCAGGAACGCACCAAGTACCGGTCCGGCACCCAGGCCAAGGACGGCGAGACCGGCATCCAGCACCGACTGATTGAGCTGCGTCGCAAGCAGTGCGATGCTGATTTGCACCACGCCCCAGCCGATGGTCGCGCGATGGGCGACACGCAACATCTGGCCGTCGGTGGCATCCGGCTGCCAGTACTTCAGGTAGAAGTCATTCACCGTTGTCGCCGCCAACGAATTGATCGACGGCGACAGGGCCGCGGCCACAATCGCCGCCACCACAAAGCCCGCCAGGCCCGCCGGCACATAGTCGCGCACAAACGTCGGAATCAACATGTCTCCGCGGCTCAGCGTCGGCGCGCCCACGTGCTGATAAAACGCCGCAAGCGCCACGCCAATGAACAGGAAGAGCGCGAACTGGAGAAACACGAGGATGCCGCTCAGCGACAGGCCAACCTGGGCCTGTCGCTGCGACTTGGCGGTGAGCAGCCGCTGCACCAGGAACTGATCGGTGCCGTGCGTCGCGAGCGTGAGCGCCACGCCGCCGACCATCCCCGCCCAGAAGGTGTAGGCCTTGAAGAAATCCAGCCTGAAATCAAAGACGGCAAAACGCCCCGTGCTCTCGCCAAACTCGAGCACAGCGCCCACGCCACCGGGCAACCCCGCCAGCGCAAACCACAACACGATGAGCGCACCGGCGAGATACACGAACATCTGCACCACGTCGGTCCAGATCACGGCGGACGCGCCGCCGTAAAACGTGTACACGATCATCGCCACGCCAAGCACCAGGATGGCGGCCCACACGGGCACGCCGACCAGCGTCGCCACGACGGCCGAGGTCGCAAACAGCCGGATGCCATCCGCCGAACTGCGCGTGATCAAAAACATCGCCGAGCCAAGGTTGCGCACCGGCGCGCCGAAGCGCTCGTGCAGCACCTCGTAGGACGTCATGAGTTCCCGCGCGAAGTACTTCGGAATAAACAGCGCACTGATGATGAAGCGGCCGGCGATGTACCCGAGCGCCAGCTGCAGGAACGCGAAGTTCCCATTGGCCGCATACGTCTGTGCGGGGATGCCAATAAACGTCAGCGTGCTCGTCTCGGTGGCCACCACCGTAAAACACACGGCCCACCACGGCACCGACCGGCTGATCAGAAAATACTCGGACGCCGTCGTCTGGCGCTTGGCAAAGCTGGCGCCGAGCCAGATGATCAGCGCGATGTAAATCCCGATGATGAGGTAGTCAAGGCCAGCCATGTGCTGGCCCTCACTATAGCCGCGGAGCCCGCCGTTGTCAGATGGTCGGTGTCAGATGGGCCTGCTCCTTGATGACCCACGTGCCCACCGCCTTGTCGTGCCACCCCTGCCGCGCCGGCTGGCCGTCCGGTGCCAGGTCGTCGCTGCGCAGAATCCACAACACGCCAAGGCCGAGCGCGACAAACGACAGCACCCCGGCCAGCGCGCGCACGATGGCGTCGGCCGCTTCAAACGGTGCGCCCGTGATCTTGACGATGCGCAGCTTCATGATGATGCCGCCGACCGTGGTGCCCTTCCACGTCCAGAACGCGATGAAGTAGATCAGCAGGAGCGGGAAGAAGAACTCCGAGTACCGCGGAAAGATCGTGCCTCGCAGCCCCTCATGGGCGATGGCCACCAACATCACATCCAGCCCCAGCGCCGCCGCACGTTCAAGAAACGTGGCACGAAGCACGGACGCGGACGGAGGTGGTGTGGGTGGCGTAGGTGGCGTGGGCGGTGTGGGTGGCAACGCTACGTAGGGCGCGCTGAACTGTAGCGCGCCGTGTTCGATGGGTGAAGTTGGGTCGGGTTGGGTGGGGGTCGGTGAGGTTGGGTGAGGTTGGGTGGGCAGCGTGGGTCGCGGCGTCTCTTTCCGCCATGCCGAGAGGAATGCGAGCACGGCGGCGCCGAGGCCGAACACACCGACCAGGCCCCAGGCAACAAAGCCGAGGACAGGCACCATGTAGGCGAGTGTCAGCAGCGCAAAACCCAGCACGAATGATCGCAGGGCGAGCATCCGGTTCGACGGATCGTCCGACGCGATCAGATTTTCGCCTATCCAGCGCATGACGGCCACGCGGCCCACGACCGCGGCGACCACGAGCGCACACAGGAAAAACGGCACCACGATCAGCCCGACCACAGTGACCGCCAGCAGCGCGGCAATCGGCGCCCACAACAGCAGCATCAGCAGGCCGACCATGAACGTCCCGAACGGCCGGCGGGCCAACTCCGCAGTCGTCGCCCGCACAGGCTCATGCAGCAGCAGGTTCACAATCAGATACACGACGAAGAAGATGCCGACAATGGACCAGACCCAGCCGAGGCTCGGCACAATCGGTCGTCCCCAGATCAGCCCCCCGGTGATCCACGGCATGACCGACCGCATCCAGTCGCCCAGGATGCCGGTGCCGATGACGACGTGTTCGCCGCCGAAGATGAAGTCCGCTGGGAAGCCGATATCCGTGCCGACCGTCACCACGTCGCGTCGAACCAACGCACCCGGCTCAACGTCGGCTTCACCACCAACGACGACAAACGATCCGTCCACAATGGCCGTGCTCGCCAGGCGGGCGCTGCCCATGACCACCACAAGGTCCCCTTCGACACGACCTTCGATCCGCGCGTTGCCAAACACCAGCGTGACGTCGCGCACCGACTCCCCCGCGCGTAGTGAGTAGTCCTGCCCCACCCGCAACACGTGGCGCCAGTTCCGGCGGTACCCGAAGTCGCGCTCGAACTGCTCGATGGCGTCGCGCGCCATCCCATCGGGCAGGGTCGATCCCGTCTGCGGATTGGCCGTCGTGGGCCGCGTGGGATCCTGCGGCGTCGCCGCAGGCGGCGCGGTTTGTGGCGTCATCGCTGCCGACACGCTGACGGACGCAAGGGCGAAGATCGCAATGGCCGCGGCTCGGAACACTCTGGATCGAATCATCGGGACGCCCCTCCAAGAGCGACGCGGGTCAACAACGCGCCAACCGTGGCGCACACCAACAACGTGGCCGTCACAGCGACCACCAACCACGAGACCAACGGCTGCCACACCGACCGGAAAAACACGGTCGTCACCCGAACGGCATCCACGGAGGTGATCTCGGTGAACACCCGCTCCAGCGACGGCGAGAGGAGAGCCGCGGAGGCGACCACCACGACAAATCCGACCATCGACGCCACCTGCGCCCAGATCGGCCATTCGAACCAGGTCGGTGTCGATGGCTGGGTGCTGCGATGGGCGAGACGCGCCTGCACCAGCGCCATCACCCGGGGCGCCAGCGTGCGTGGGGCCGACGGCGACGGCATCGCACGGAGGGCCTGTCCGAGCGCGTCCTCACGATCCCGGCGTTCGGCTTCGAGTTCTGACCACGTCATCGGATGGACTCCTGATGTGTCGGACCGAGTGCGGCACGCAGCGCCTCACGGCCCCGAAGAATATCGGTCTTGACCTTGCTGAGCGAGATGCCGAGGCGATCGGCGATCTGCTGATAACTCAGCTCATCAAAATGAAACAGCACGATGGGCACACGCTGGGCGGCGGGCAGGCGGCGCAA
>CAZLJG010000304.1:0-4100 GCA_964559545.1 uncultured Solibacteraceae bacterium
CGACGTGGTGACGATGCGCGCGGTGATTGTGGACAGATACGGTCCACCGGATGTGGCCCGTGTCGTGGAGGTGCCGAGACCGAGTCCCCGCAAGGGCGAGGTGTTGGTGCGTGTGGTCGCTGCAGCGGTGACGTCGGGCGACGCGCGCATTCGCGCGGGGAGGTTCCCTCCGGGATTCGGACTACCCGCGCGGTTGGCCTTCGGCCTGCGGGGACCGCGGTGCCGCATCCTTGGTGGCGTCTTCTCCGGCATTGTCGAAGAGGTGGGCCCGGGCGTGACCAACGTCGCGCCTGGACACGCCGTCTGCGGGATGACCGGCATGTCGATGGGGGCGCACGCCGAGTACGTCACTGTTGCGGCCCGCAGGGTGGCTGCCGTGCCGAGTGGCGTGAGTCATTCGGACGCGGCAGGCCTGCTCTTTGGTGGCTCGACCGCGCTGTACTTCCTCCGTGACAGGGCGTCAGTGCGGCCCGGAATGGCGGTGCTGGTTAATGGCGCCTCTGGCGCAGTGGGCTCGAACGCCGTGCAATTGGCCAGGCACTTCGGCGCGACGGTGACGGGCGTCACGAGTGCCGGCAACGCCGACTTCGTCAGACGTCTCGGCGCCGACCGGGTGATTGACTACGCCGTCAGTGACGTCCGCGACCTGGTCGACCGGTTTGATGTTGTGTTTGATGCGGTCGGGAACCTGTCGATCGCGTCGGGTCGACCGCTGCTGCGCGACGGCGGCGTGCTCGTGCTGGCCGTCGCGAGTTTGTGGGACATGCTGCGCGCCCGTCGTGGCGTCGCGGTCGGTTCGGGACCCGAGCGGGCGGCCGACTTCGAGTGGTTGCTTCAACGCGTGGCCGCGAACGAACTGACCGTCGTAGTCGATCGCACATTCCCCCTGGATCACATCAGCGACGCTTACCGGCTCGTGGACAGCGGGCACAAACGGGGAAATGTGATCGTGCGGCCGTAGCCGACCCGAGATCCCAAGAAAAAAGCCGGGCAGGTAAACCTGCCCGGCTGCATCCCTAACAAAATCTCCCAGCCCTCCACGCCTCGTTGTGAAGCGTGGGGCAGTGCCTTACCGGCGCGGACCGCGGTCGCGGCGCGGGCCGCGGTCACGATCGCCACCGCGGCGGTCGTCGCCGTAGCTCGGGTTGCTCGCGGCAAACGCTTCGCCGGCGCCCGGATACTTCGGTGACGTGCCTTCGCCTTCCTTGAGCAGCACCTTGCGGCTCAGGCGCACCTTGCCGGACGGGTCGATGTTGATGACCTTGACCTCCAGCTGTTCGCCTTCCTTGATCTCGTCGCGCACGTTGGCCACGCGGTAGTTGGCCATCTCGGAGACGTGCAGCAGGCCGTCCACGCCAGGCATCACTTCGATGAACGCACCAAAGTCCGTGATGCGCTGCACGGTGCCCATGTACACCTTGTCGAGTTCCGGCGTCGCGGTCAGTTCCTGGATGATGCTGATCGCCTTCTGCGCGGCGGCATCGTCAGACGACGCGATGTTGATGCGGCCGTCATCTTCGACGTCGATCTTCACACCGGTGCGTTCGACGATCGAGCGGATGGTCTTGCCACCCGACCCGATGACGTCGCGAATCTTCTCGACCGGAATCTTGATCGTGATGATGCGCGGCGCGAAGGTGGAGATGTCGGCGCGCGACGTGCCGAGCGTTTCCGCCATCTTGCCGAGGATGTGCATGCGGCCCTGGCGCGCCTGTTCGAGCGCCTTGCGCATGATGTCCATCGTGATGCCGCTCACCTTGATGTCCATCTGCAGGGCGGTGATGCCCGTCGCGGTGCCGGCCACCTTGAAGTCCATGTCGCCGTAGTGGTCTTCCGCGCCCGCGATGTCGGAGAGCACGGCCCACTTGCCCGTGTCTTCGTTCATCACGAGGCCCATCGCCACGCCGGCCACCGGCGCCTTGATCGGCACACCGGCGTCCATCATCGACATCGCGCCACCACAGACCGACGCCATCGACGACGAGCCGTTGGATTCGAGAATGTCGGACACGACACGGACGGTGTAGGGGAACTGCTCCTGCGACGGCATCACCGGCGCGAGCGCGCGCTCGGCCAACGCACCGTGGCCGATTTCGCGGCGGCCGGGGCCACGCAGGAACTTCACTTCGCCGACCGAAAAGGGCGGGAAGTTGTAGTGCAGCATGAACCGCTTGTACGACTCGCCATCGACCTTTTCGATCTTCTGCGCATCGTCATCGGTGCCGAGCGTCGCGGTGACCAGCGCCTGCGTCTCACCACGCGTGAACACGACCGAGCCGTGCGCGCGGGGGAGGACGCCGACTTCCGTCCAAATCGGACGGATTTCGTCGAAGCGACGGCCGTCGAGACGCTGCCCGCGGTCGAGGATTTCCTCGCGCAGGATGCGTTCCTTGAGGCCGCCGAAGATCGCCTTGACGTCCGCCTGCTGCTCTTCGGGGTAGCTCTTCACGGTCTTGCTGATGAAGGCATCCACCGTCGCGTAGTTTTCGAGCTTCTCCTTGATGCGCATCGCGTCCGCCAGCGGCTCGTAGGCCTTGGCTTCGACATCGGCACGCAGGGCCGCGTCGATCGTCTTCGCGGAGACCGCCGTCTTCGTCTTGCCGACTTCCTTCTGGAGGTCGTCAATCATCGCGACGATCTGCTTGATGGCCGCGTGCGCCGTCTCGAGCGCCGTGATCATCTCTTCTTCCGTCGCTTCGTTCGCGCCCGACTCGACCATCATGATCGCGTCCGCGCTGCCCGCGACGACCAGGTCGATCTTGCTGACCTTGCGCTGCGTGTAGGTGGGGTTGACCACAAACTGGCCGTCGATGAGACCGACGCGCACGCCGGCAATCGTCTTCTCGAAGGGAATCGACGAAATCGCGAGCGCCGCCGAGGCGCCGGTGATCGCGAGCACGTCCGAATCGTTTTCCGTGTCGGCGGAAATCAGCATGCCGACAATCTGCGTTTCGTACGTCCACCCGGCAGGGAAGAGCGGACGAAGCGGACGATCGATCAGGCGGCAGGTGAGGGTTTCCTTGTCGGCGGGCTTGCCTTCACGCTTGAAGAAGCCGCCGGGGATCTTGCCCGAGGCGTAGGTGGATTCGCGGTAGTCCACCGTCAGGGGCAGGAAGTCGATGCCCTCGCGCGCGCTGGCCGCGCGGCAGGCGGTGACCAGCACCATGGTGTCACCCTGGCGGATGATGATGGCGCCGTCGGCCTGCTTGGCCAGCTTGCCGGTCTCGATCGACAGGGTCGACGAGCCGATCGTCAATTCTCTTCGGTACATGTGTCTTGTCCTTCTTCTCTACTGGTGCTTGTGTTGCGTGCGCGGGGGACTACTTGCGGATGCCGAGGCGCTTGATCAGCTCGAGGTAGCGATCAGCGTCCTTGCGCTTCACGTAGTCCAGCAGACGACGACGCTGGCCGACGAGCTTGAGCAGGCCGCGGCGTGAGTGATGGTCCTTCGCGTGCGTCTTGAAATGTTCGGTGAGGTAGGTGATGCGTTCTGAAAGAATCGCCACCTGAACTTCGGGGGAACCCGTATCGCCTTCGTGAGTTGAGTACGTTGTGATGACTTCGGTCTTGCGGTCTTTGGTGAGCACGGTCGATCTACCTTTCACGAGCGCCCCAGAGTGCTGCACGGAATGTGCAGGACCAGAACGCCGTAACTCTTACGCCAACAAAGGATTAAGTGTAGCCCGGCTACCCGAGCACTGTCGAGGGCTGGAGCAATCCGCCGCGCAGGTCGGCCAGGGCGACGAGAGCCCCCGACCCGTCGAGCAGGCGGATCTTCTGGAGGGTCGCCGAGGCCGGAACCCATGCCCCTTCAACAAGTTGCGGGCCGATGGGGTTGCCGTGCCTGACCTTGACCAGGCCCGCCTCTGACACGTGGACCGCCGGCAGGTCGGACAGGGCCTCGGCCATCGGGGTCAGATGGGCCGCGATATCCGGGCCCAGACGTTCGGCTTCCGCCAAGGGGAGGGCCCGTGCCACGTCGAACGGGCCGGACCGCGTCCGGCGCAGGGCAGCAAGGTGAGCGGGGCAACCGAGTGTGTCGCCGAGGTCGCGGGCTAGCGACCGCACGTAGAACCCGGCCGAGACAGACACGCGGATGT
>CAZLJG010000305.1:0-4090 GCA_964559545.1 uncultured Solibacteraceae bacterium
GGGATCGTGCTCGGCCTGCGCGAGCAGGTCGAGCGCGATCCACTCCGCGCGACCGAGGTCCGACCACACGACGATCTCGCTGGGCCCCGCGTGCACATCGATCGGGCACTCGCGCGAGACCTGCGACTTCGCCGCTGCGACCCATGCGTTGCCCGGGCCGACGATCTTGTCCACGCGCGGAATCGTCGCCGTGCCATACGCGAGCGCGCCAATTGCCTGCGCGCCACCAACCTGAATCACCCGCGTCGCACCAGCCTCGATCGCCGCACACATCACGGTCGCATCAGGCTTCGGGCAGACGACGATGATCTCGGGGACGCCGGCGGCGACGGCGGGTACGACAGTCATGATGAGAGTGGACGGGAGGGGATACCGTCCACCCGGCACGTAACACCCGACACGGGCGAGCGGCGCGACGCGCTGCTCGACCGTGACGCCGGGTTCGACGGTGACAGCGAACGGGCGCGGACGCTGTGCGTCCGCGACCCTTCGGACACGCGCGACGGCGGCGCGAATCGCCGCGCGTACGGCGGGCGGGGTGGCTCGCCACCCCGCACGCAGTTCTGCGCGCGTCAGTTCGCGAGGCGCCATGCCATCCAGGCGCCGGCTCCACGCACGCACGGCCGCGTCACCGCGACGTCGCACATCCGCCAGAATCGTCGCCGCCGTGGCTTCGACCTCAGGGTCACGCGCCTGGTCAGCCTTGATGAGCCGGTTGAGCGCACGGGTATCAGACGCAGAAATGATGCGCATCACAGCACGATCTTGTTGAGGGGATATTCGACGATGCCCTGGGCACGCGCCGATTTCAGTTTCGGGATCAACTCGCGGACGGTCTTCTCTTCGATGATCGTGTTGACCGCCACCCAGTCCTCGTCGCTCAGCGCCGAGATCGTCGGCCGCTGCAGCGCGGGCAGCAGGCTGAGGACGTTGGCGAGGTCTGCCCGGGTGACGTTCAGCATCAGGCCGACTCGTCCCTGTGCCTCAATCGCCGCTCGCAGCAGCACTGCAATGTTGTCGATCTTTGTCCGCGTCCACTCGTCGGTCAGCGATGTCGGATTGGCGATGAGCTGTGTGTTGGACTCCAGGAGCGTATCGATGACCCGCAGCCGATTGGCCCGCAGGGACGACCCGGTCTCCGTGACATCCACGATGGCATCGGCGAGCACCGGCGGCTTCACCTCGGTCGCACCCCACGAGAACTCGACGTTCACGTTCACGCCGAGCTTCCTGAAGTAGGCCTCGGTTGTGCCCACCAGTTCCGTGGCGATCGTCTTGCCCTCGAGATCCTGCGGCGTTTTGAACGGTGAATCCTCAGGCACAGCTAGTACCCACCGGACCTTGCCGAACGACTGCTTCGCGTAAATCAGGTCGGCGATCGACGTCACGGCAGGCGCCCCGTTTGCACCAGGTCGCTGCGCCTGGTGTTCGGCGATCCAGTCCTGTCCGGTCAGACCGGCGTCGAGCACCCCGTCGGCGACGTATCGCGCCATCTCCTGCGCTCGGATGAGCATGCACTCGATCTCCGGGTCATCGATCGCCGGAAAGTAGGACCGCGAGTTCGCATAGATCGTGAACCCCGCCCGCGCGAACAGTTGAATGGTCGCTTCCTGGAGGGAGCCCTTGGGGATGCCGAGCTTGAGTTTCTTCGTGCTCATCGCGCACCGCCTGCTGCCGACGCGTCGGCCTCCATCGGGACAAAACAGCTGCGGCGGTTCAGGTGGCACACGTTGCCGTCACCCTCGCGACGCACTTTCACCACCACCGTGTCATCGTCACAATCGGTGAAGAGGGCGGTGACGGCGAGACGGTTACCCGAGGTCTCGCCCTTTTTCCAGAGGGTGTTGCGTGACCGGGAAAAAAACGTCGCGTAGCCGGTCGCGCGGGTGAGCGCGAGCGCTTCGTCGTTCATGAAGCCGACCATCAGCACTTCGCCGCTGGCGTCGTCCTGAATCACGGCCGGGATGAGTCCGTTGAGTTTTGAAAAATCCACTGCCTTGTCCTTGTCTTGCTGCTATCGCGCGGACTGGCAGGGCCTGAAAATACAAAACCCCGCCAGGTCCGGCGGGGTTGTTGAGATTCGAGAAAAGACTCGAAAACGCGCTAGGCGCAACTCCACCGGCCGGTCAGATGACCGTGATGATGGTGGTGGAGATGGTGGAGCGCGAGAACCATGACGCTTTGAAGTCTACCGATCGGGTTTGTGGTGTGTCAAATCGCCCGCGGCAAGGGGGTTTTGACCACATGCCGCAGAATAGGTCGCGATGCGTGTGCTGGTTGTGGAAGACGACCCGAAGACAGCGGAGTGGCTCCGCCTGTATCTCGAGCGGGATGGCCTGTCCGTGCAGGTCGCGCCGGATGGCCCTTCGGCCATGCGGTTGGTCGACTCAGGACGCCCGGATCTCGTGCTGCTCGATGTGATGTTGCCGGGCATGAATGGATTCGATGTGTGCAGGGCCATTCGGGCAGGCGGTCGCACGCCGATTATTCTCATCACCGCGCGTGCGGCCGAAGACGACCGTCTGCGGGGATTCGAGGCGGGCGCCGACGACTATGTGACCAAGCCGTTCAGTCCCCGCGAAGTGGTCGCGCGCGTCCGCGCGGTCCTGCGCCGGGCACAACCGGCTGACGCGGCAGTGGATGCCCCGGTGGTGCTCGGCGACCTCACGTTGCGACCGGACGCGCTGATGGTGGAGGCGGGACCGGCCACGGTGAAGCTGACGCCGGTCGAAGCCCGGCTGCTTGGTGTCATGATGGCCGCGGCTGGTCGTGGCTGGACGCGTGCGCAACTGGTGGCTCGCGTACTCGGTGACGACTACGAAGGCAACGAACGCACGATCGACGTCCACATCAAGAACGTCCGTCGCAAACTTGAGACGTTGCCTGAGGGCTTGGTGCTGCCCCGCATCGAAACCGCGCACGGAGTGGGATACCGCCTGATATGCGAAGCCTGATGACGCGCTTTTTCGTCGCTCTAGTGCTGGTGTCCGTGGTGGCGCTGGCGCTGGGGACGTGGTGGGTGCGGCGGACGGTTGAGCAGCAGTTCGGCCGGCAGATGGTGGTGGAGCAAACCGTCGAACGTATCAACGGTCAGGAAGTCGTTCGTGAATCCCGCCGCGAAGTGCCGGGTGGGCCGGTGGTCAGTGAAGAGGTGCGGGGCGTCGACGTCGCGGCGCTGAATCAGCGGCTCCTCATCGCGTTTGCGGTCGTGATCATTGGCGCGGCACTCGCGACCGCGTTGATTGCGCGACGCGTTCTTGGCCCAGTGCGCGCGCTACGGACAGCGGTCGATCGCATGGCTGCCGGTGGCGCAGGTGCGCGTGTGGCGGTCTCCGGAGACGATGAACTTGCCGCTCTCGGCCGGGCGTTCAACTCAATGGCCGACGCCTTGTCGCGGCAGGAACAGCTCAAACGCGACTTGACCAACGACATCGCGCATGAACTGCGGACACCGTTGACCGACCTCCGGTGTCACATCGAGGCCCTGCAGGATCAGGTCGTGGACGTCACGCCAGAGACACTGAGCACATTGCATGCGGAAGTGAGCCACCTGCAGCGATTGGTCGAAGATTTGGGCGAACTGGCCAGGGCTGAAGCGAAGCAGCTGTCGCTCTCTCCCGAAGCTGTGGTGGTCGCTGATGTGGTCAACCACCTGGCGCGTCAGGCAACGGCGCGGGCTACATCACTCGGCGTCACACTGCACCTTGAAGGCGTCGACGCTGACGCCTGTGCATGGGTGGATCGTGGCCGCCTGCAACAGGTGATTAGCAACCTGCTCGACAACGCGCTGGTGCACACCCCGCACGGTGGCCGAATCGACCTGGCCGCCCGTCGGGTGTCGGACACGGTGACGATCAGCGCCGGCGACTCGGGGCCCGGGATCCCGGCGGAACACCTGCCACACGTGTTTGACCGGTTCTATCGGGTGGATGCGTCACGGTCCCGATCCACGGGCGGCGTCGGCCTGGGCCTCGCCATCGCGCGCCAGTTCGTCGAAGCCAGCGGCGGCCACATCTCGGCAGAGAGCCCGGCGTCGGGCGGCACCACCTTCACGGTGACCCTGCCCGCCTTCATAAGTCCTTCATAAGTT
>CAZLJG010000306.1:0-4082 GCA_964559545.1 uncultured Solibacteraceae bacterium
CCAGCTTGGTGGCGCCATAGAGGTTGATCGGGTTCGACGCCTTGTCGGTGGAGAGCGCGACCACCCGTTTCACACCGCGTTCGATGCACGCGTCGATCACGTTCATCGCGCCGTTGATGTTGGTCTTGATGCACTCAAACGGGTTGTATTCCGCCGTCGGCACGATCTTGGTCGCCGCCGCGTGCACGACGTAGTCGATGCCGTCGAGGGCTCGCGACAACCGATCCTTGTCGCGCACGTCCCCGATCATGAACCGCACGCGCGGGTCATGCTGGAATTTCTGCGCCATGTCCCACTGCTTCATTTCGTCGCGGGAGTAGATGACCAGGCGTGACGGGTTGTATTTCGCCAGCGTCATCGGCACAAACGTGTTGCCGAACGACCCCGTGCCGCCAGTGATGAGAATTGCTGAATTGGTCAACATATCGAATAAACCTCAGGCCTCGATCCGGAATCCCGCTTTGACGGCATCGTCGCGGAACATCTGCACGGTTTCCAGGGAGAAGTCGTCGAGATCCTTGCCCACCTGGCTGAGCTTCTTGAGGATGTCGTTGGTGACGGTGATGATGTCGCAGCCCATCGCGTCGGCCTGCATGATGTTCAGCAGTTCGCGCGGGCTCGCCCAGATCAGGTCGGTGTTGGGCCGGGTCTTCAGCCGGCGCAGCGAATCCTCCATGATTGGCAGCGGATCGCGGCCGGTGTCAGCGATGCGACCGGCAAACACCGAGATGAACGCCGGAGCGTTCCCCTCGAGGGCGTCCACCACACGCTGCACCTGATCCACCGTCATGATCGCGGTGATGTTGAGCGCCACACCGGCGCGCGACAACCGGCTGATCAGCGGCCCGGCAAATTCACGGCGGGTGTTGGTCACCGGAATCTTGACGTTGACGTTGGGGCCCCAGGACGCGATCTGCAGCGCCTGCGCCTCCATCTCGGCGAACTCATCCGAGAACACCTCAAACGAGATCGGACGGTCGTTGATGACCTTCAGCACCTCGAGCGCAAACGCCTTGTAGTCGGTGATGCCCGCCTTGTTCATCAACGTCGGATTGGTGGTGAACCCCTTGATCCAGGGTTTCTTCGCCAGATCCACAATGCCGGCCATTTCTGCGCCGTCGCCAAAGATGCGTACTTTCAGTGCGTCTACCGTTGTCATATCGATCGTCTCCGTCTCGTCACACCCACTCGGCCGTGCGCCCGGCTTCGCCGAGCGCCGCCAGTTCCGATTCCAGGGCCTCGGTCCGCACGGTCGAGGTCACCAGCAATTTCGCGCCGGGTCCGGCCAGGGCCAGCGCCTCAGCGGCGCGTGCTCTGTCAAACACCGGCACGCCAAAAAACTTCCCGCGCTCCGCCGTGTCGACCACGGCCACAAGCGTCAGGTCGGTCTCCTGCAGGCAGATGAAGCCGATCTCGGCCAGTTCACCTGACCCGTAGAACACCACCGGCTTGCGGCCGCCCGTCTGGTCCGTCGCTGGCCACTCCGCCGACACCCGCGCAAACATCGCCTGCACCCGCTGGCGCGCATCGCGATACCGATCCACCGCCGCATGAAACGCCATCTGCGACAGGCGCGCCTTTTCGGCCAATCCGGCCGGGGTCAGCAGATATCGCACCCGGTGCCGCTGCACGTGCGTCACCTTCACCCAGCCCCGGTGCACCAGGCCCTTGACCAGCGAATTGGTCAGGCCAAGGGCAATCCCCAGGCTCGAGGCCAGGGATCGCTGCGACACATCGGGCTTTGTGTCGATTTCTTCGAGAATCTGATGGGTGGGGTCGGGATAACGGGACACTTCGTGCCCTTCACTTACATGCGTTCACAAACTGAACGCTCAAAGACTACCCGATGGCCGCCACCTCGTCCAGTCCCGAAAGGTGCACCTGCAGCACGTGGTTCCACCGGGAATTCCCCTCCCGGTAATGCAGCCGCAGCACCAGCAGGAGGCGCCGGCAGATTTCAGCCAGTGCCCCATCCCGCAGGGTGCCATCGTCAAGATGCTCCCGGGGCCCGAACATGCGCAGCGCCTGCGCGAACGTCCGGCCCAGCACCACCGGGTCGCCCCCGGCACTCGCCGCCTGCCTGACCAGCTTGTATCGGGCAAACCCACAGGTCACCGGATACGGGGCCACCACCAGCGAATCGACGTCCACAATCGCCACCACCTCGGCATCCCGCATCAGCAGGTTGTGTGGATGAAGATCCCCATGGCAGGGTTGCCGGACGTCAACCCCCCAGGCAGCGATACGGTCAGACAGGTCGTCCACCAACGCCGGCAGCGCGCCACTCCACCGTCCCAACGCCTCGGCCGGTATCGGGCCAAAAGCCTGTGGCCAGTTGGCGCGGTCCTTCACGGCACTCTCCAGAAGTTCCGCCGCATCGTCGAAGCTATACGCCCAGCGGGTGGACGGCCAGAGGTCCACGGGCGCGTGCGCCAGCAGACGATGTAGCCGTCCGGTGGCGGTAGCGGCCGCCTGCACCGCGGTCGCGCCGCTGTGAAAAAAGGTGCCCTCGATGAAAGGCGACACACACCAGACCCAGTCGCCGCGCTCGACGACCAGCGAAGCATCTGTGGCAGGGAGAGGTGCGGGTATCTCCACGTGCTGCGGCGCGAGCCACGCCGCCAGCGCGAGCGCCTGCTTCAGGCGCGGCCCTGCCTCAGCCGGCGCGCGTTTACACAACCACGTGCCGTGTGCCGTCTGGACCTTGAAGTTGTGGGAGTTGATCTCGGCGCCGCCGAACTGTTCGATGGCGGATGAGGGCGTGAGGCCCCAGGCGGTCAACGCATCCGCCACCTGGGCAGCGGCTTCGGCGGGCGCCGGCGCAAAGACCGGCTGCCCGGTCGAAAACAGGTCCGGGGCAAACAGTGTCAGAACACGCTCCGCGTGAGGCCGCCGTCCACCGCCAGCGACACGCCGGTCACATACCGGCCTTCGTCCGACGCCAGGAACACGGCGACGTTCGCAAATTCCTCGGGTGTGGCAAAACGTCCGGCGGGAATCATCGCGACGCTTCGGGCAATGCCCTGCTCAAACGTCAATCCGTCTTTCTCCGCTCCCGCGCGCACAAGGCTCTCAAGGCGCTCAGTCTGCACACCACCAGGCAGCAGCACATTGGCGGTGATGCCAAACGGCGCGAGCTCGGTCGCAATCGCCTTCGTAAACGCGGACACGGCCGCTCGCGTTGACGCCGACAACACCATCGTCGGCGACGGTTCCTTCGCGACCGTCGAACTGATCGTCAGGATGCGTCCCCAGCCGCGTGTCTTCATGCCCGGCGCGACGGCGCGCGAAAAGCGCACGGCGCTCAGGAACGTCTGGTTGATCGCCTGAGCCCATGCGGCTTCGGTGTGATCAAGGAACGAGCCCGGTGGTGGCCCGCCGGCGTTGTTGACCAGGATGTCCACCGCGCCCCACCGCTCGGTCACCTGCGCCACGATCGATGCCGGCGCGTCAGCGGCTGACACATCCGCCGCCAGTGCCCACGTCTCTGCGCCGGTCTCGGCGGCAATGGCGTCAGCGGCCTCACGCAACGCCGCTTCGTTGCGCGCGACCAGACACACGCGCGCGCCCTTGCGCGCCAACCCGAGCGCGATCGCGCGGCCCATTCCTTTGCTGGCGCCCGTCACCAGCGCCACGCGTGGCATCGTGTCCATCTCTACTCCTACTCGAACCACCAGAACCGCTTGCGCGATCCCAGCGCTGTGCCGATTGTGCTCCACCCGCCGGTATTGCCCTGAAACAGGCGATACAACGCATGGAACAGTTCCGCGAGTCGTGGGCTGCCACCGGCAAACGGCCGGCGATTCGTGCCAATGATTGTCAGGGCCGCGCGCCAGGCTTGCACCCGGGCGGCAGGCACAGCGGCCTGCTGCTCCGCGAGCGTCAGCACACGCGCAGCGTAGTCGAAGTATCCATACGCGACGGCCATCACCAGGGCCGCCTCCACCTTCTGCGGCCGCGCCATCGCGAGCACCGCCTCGGGCGACCGGAAGTAGAGTGCGTCACCAAACACCAGCTGGCCTTTGGTGGACCCGAGGGTTGGCGTGGCGATCCGTCGCCAATACGAGGTCCGGATGTCCATA
>CAZLJG010000307.1:0-4073 GCA_964559545.1 uncultured Solibacteraceae bacterium
ATTTTACGAAGTGCCGCGCGGCCGCGATCCCTTCGCTGACCGGGCCATCCGCCGTTGCGCGCAGGTCGAGCACCACACCTGACACACCGTCCTTCTGCAGCGCCGCCAACGTTGTGCCCAACGCGGCAGCCGTGCCCGCGGCGAAACTTGTCACACGCACCACCGCCGTACCGTCTGCGCGGCGCGTGCTGGTGACGGCCTGCACCTTTGGCACCTCGCGCGTGAGTTTCACGACGTGCGGCTCAGCCGCGTTGCCGCGAAGCACGGTGAGTTCGACGGTCGTGCCAGGCGCGCCACGCAGCAGTCGCATGCCGGTGAATGCCGACACTTCACGCGTGGGCTTGTTGTCGATGCCGCGAATGAAATCGTTGGTGCGCAGCCCCGCTCGGTGCGCGGGCGACCCGTCGCGGACGCCGACGATGCGCAAGTAGAACTGGCGGGAGACGACGAGTCCGACGTCACCGGCCGGAAGCGCGGCGCCGTTTTTCGCAATGGCGACTTCGTCGGCGGTGAGGTACGCGCTCATCGGGTCGAGGCCATCGGCCAGCCCGCGCATTGCGCCTTCCATGACCTTGTCGGGGTTCACCGACTCGACGTAACTCGACATGATGAGCGAGACGACGTCTTCGAAGACGCGCAGATGGGTGACGGCCTTCTGCGGGGTTTCGATGGGGGAGTCGGCCCCGGCCTTCGCGCCCAGCAGGCCACCGACGGCCGCCAGCACGACCAGCGGAGTGGAGACCACAAAGAGGAGCCAGCGGGACTTGGACGTCATAGTCAGGATATTAACAGGACACCGCCTTACGGAGCCCCGGGGCTTTAGCCCCGGGGTATCACGAGGGCTAAAGCCCTCGTGCTCCGAACGCCCCGCGCCAGACTATTTCCTTCCGACCCACAGATTCCGCCCGTCGATCGTTTGCGGCGCCTGCACGCCGTAGAAGCCGAGCACGGTTGGGGCGATGTCGGTGATGTTGGCGCGGCCACGGGCGTCGGTCGCAATCGGACGATTGGTGATGAGCACGCCCGCGGTGTCGGCAAAGTCGTAGCCGCCGTGGTCGCCGGACCAGCGCTTCATGTTGGGGTAGACCAGTTCGGCCGGCGCGCCGCCGAGTGTGGTTTGCCACGAGACGCGATAGCCGTCGGCAAACCCGACCTGAAGGTCCGACGCGTTGTGCAGGTATTCCCCGGTGTACACGTCGTCGCGTTTATAGACGTTGGTCACGATAGGCGCACCTGTCTCCGGGTCGCGCAGGTCGGCCTTCAGGCGCGCGGCGAGGTCCTTTGAGAGAGTGCGGTACTCGTCGCCGGTGGAGACGATGCCCTGACCCTCGCGGCCGCGCAGATTGAAGTAGATCTGGCCGAGGCCCATCGCATACGCACGGGTTTTCGACCAGTCCACGTGCTCAAAAAACTCCGCGCCGCTGAACAAATCCTCGAGGGTCTTGTCGCGCGACTCGGTTTGTCCCTTGAGGACCATGAATCCGTTCTGCACAAGCCAGCTGTTGAGGTTGACCGCCTTGCGCCACGAATGGAACCCGTGGTCAGAGACGATCATCAGCGTGGTGTCGGGGCCAATCTGGTCGAGCACCTCACCGATGAATTGATCGGAACGCCGGTAGATGCGCAGGATCGAATCGCCATACGTCTCGGCACCGGCCGCTGTGTGCATCGGGTGTGCCTCGTCCCGGTGCCGCCACATCATGTGTTGCACACGGTCCGTCGATTCGATCACGCCGATGAGCATGTCCCACGACCCGGAGGTCATGCGGTTGAGGATGACCTGTGCGCGGTCGTCAAACGCGCGGTACAGGTCGTCCATGAACGTCGCTTCACTCATGCGGTCTTCATTCAGCGGCCACGTGGCTTCCGCCCACCCGAGCGTGCGGAACGGTCCGAGTTTCTTGTACAGGTCGCCCGCGAAGTTGGCCGGATACGACATCGGCACGGGTGGCGCGTCCGGCTTCCAGTTCACCGGCGCCACATACAGCTGCACGTCGTCGTCCGCCTTCATCAGATGGACCTGGGTCATGCCGTGCACGGTGACGAAGAGGTTGACCTTGAACTTCAGGTTGATCCACTTGCTCCATTCGCCAGTTTTGAGCGTGACCTTCTGACCGTCGATATCGATGTCCGCTGCGCCGCGGCCCTTGGTCCACGTGATCGTGAGTGGGAGTGACACGTCCGCCCGTGTTTCGAGTTCTGCCCTCTTCGTGCGGTCGGCATCGGCGAGTGTCGGTTTCGCGTCGATCTCCGCCAGTTGTGCGCGGACGATGGGGTTGGGCGGCCCGACGAGTTGGGTGCGCGCGGTATCGCCTTCAAACGCGAGGCGGCGCAGGATGCCGCCCATCTCGGTGCTGCCTTCCTCGAAGCGGCTGAGGTCGGTGGCGTAATAACTGAACGTGCCCATCGTGCCGCGAATGTCCGGCAGGGGAAGACCCGACAACAACTCGCCGTTGGGGACCTCTTCGGGTGGGAACGTAATCGGTACGGTGAGGATGCTGCTGCGTACGCCAGCCTGGCCGGCGGTGACCCAGAACGACGTGCCGCCGCGCAGGGACGTGACCTTCGGGCGCGACGTGGGAATCCAGTTCCACAGGAACGTCGGCGGCGTGCGCGTGACCATGCCGAGGTCGGGGAAATACGTCTGCGTGTCGCGCACAAGGAAGTCGTAGATGTTGTGCTTGCCGGGGTTCACGCCGGTCGCAAACGACGCCCACGCGGTCGGCGATTCAGGAGACACCGTGGTGTCGAGGTCGTAGAGCCCCCCGGCTTTCATCACGCGCGCAATGTTCGGCAACTGTCCTGCGGCGATGTACTCGCGCACCAGATCCGGGTCCATGCCGTCGAAGCCGATGATGACCAGCTTCGGTTTGCCCGTATCCGGCGCCACCGCCGGGCCGCCACACGCCGCACCGGCCGCCACGGCGGCGACGGCGAGCACTACTGCACCAAGAACAGCTCTCCGCATGGCGGACATTCTAGCGGGTTCATGGTGAATCCGGCGCCAGCCGTTAGACTGAAGCCGTGCGTTTCCTGGGAGTTGACTACGGCGCGCGCCGCATAGGCCTCGCGTTGTCCGATTACACGGCAACACTGGCGCGGCCGTGGCAGATGATTCCTGTCACGGGTGTCCCTGCGCAGTCGGCGGCCGCCGTCGCGCGTGTGGTGGCCACACTCCGTGCTTCCGACGACCCTGACCTCGACGGCATCGTCGTGGGGCTGCCGCGGCGGCTGAATGGGGAAGACACGGATCAAACCCCGCACGTTCGCACGTTTGTCGCGGCGCTTGAGCCGCTGACCGGACTGCCCGTGTACACGCAGGATGAACGTCTGACCAGTATCGAGGCCGAATCCCGGCTGGCCGGACGCGAAAAAGACTGGAAAAAGCGCAAGGCGTTGATCGATGCCGAGTCGGCATCGATCCTGCTGCAGGATTTTCTGGATAATCGACCGCGATGAAGAAGGTACTCCTCGTATTGGTGGTGTGCGGCCTGATTGGTGCCGCGGGTGCGGGCTGGGGCTATCGACAGCTTGATCAGCCGTATCGCGGCTTCAATGGCGAGGAAACCTTCGTCGAGATTCCGCAGGGCGCGAGCGTCGCGGCCATTGCCGACCGACTCGCCGATGCCGGTGTGGTCCTGCATCCCCTCGCGTTTCGAATTGCGGCGCGGATGTCGGGTTCGGAGCGGATGCTGAAGGCCGGCGAATACCGGTTTGCAGAACCGGCGACGCCCGGCGACGTCGTGGCGCGTCTGGCCAAAGGCGACGTCTACACGCGCGCGGTCACATTCCGCGAAGGGCTCACGATGTGGGACACCGCGGAGGTCTTTGCCGCGGCCGGTCTCGGCACCGTTGAGGAGTTCCTGATCGAAGCGCGCGATCCCGCGAGGATTCAGAGCATCGACCCTGATGCCCGTTCACTCGAGGGATATCTGTTCCCCGACACCTACCAGCTGCCGCGATCGGCCGGAGCGAAGGGCACCGTGGACGCCATGATCGCCAGCTTCCTGCGCGCGTATGACGACGACCTTCGCGCGGGTGCCACGGCGCGAGGTCTGTCGGTGCGTGAGGTG
>CAZLJG010000308.1:0-4067 GCA_964559545.1 uncultured Solibacteraceae bacterium
GTCCACCACGTGCAGCAGCAGGTCCGCCTCCCTCACCTCCTCGAGCGTGGCCCGAAAGGCCGCGACCAACGAGTGCGGCAGGCGATCGATGAATCCGACGGTGTCGGCCATCATGATGTGTCTCGCATCCGGCAACCGTACACGTCGCACCAGCGGATCGAGTGTTACAAACAGCGCATCGGACGCCACGGCGTTGTCACCGGTCAACACATTGAACAGCGTCGTCTTGCCCGCGTTGGTGTACCCCACCAGCGCCACCGTCGGTACGTCGCCCCGCCGACGGCGCGCGCGCAGGTACCCGCGGCGTCCGCTGACGTCGGCGATCTCGCGCTTGAGCGCCGCAATGCGATGCCGGATGCGCCGGCGATCCGTTTCCAGTTTGGTTTCGCCGGGGCCCCTGGTGCCGATGCCGCCACCAAGTCGCGACAGCGCCTCGCTCGAGCCCACGAGCCGCGGCAGCATGTACTGCAGCTGCGCGAGTTCCACCTGCAGCTTGCCTTCCCGCGTGCGCGCGCGAAGGGCAAAAATATCCAGAATCAGTTCGGTGCGATCGATGACGCGACACCCGAAGACACGCTCGAGGTTGCGCGCCTGCGCCGGGGACAGGTGATGGTCAATGATGACCACGTCGACGTCCGCGGTGCGGCACGCCAGCGCGATCTCCTCGGCCTTGCCCTTGCCGAAGACGGTGGCCGCATCAGGCGTGGGGCGCTCCTGCATGGCCCGGAGCACGACCTCCGCGCCGGCGGCCTGAGCCAGCCCCGCGAGCTCATCAAGGGACGTCTCGGGATCCACCGCGCGCGTCGCGCGAGTGGTCAACGTAAGAAGCGCCGCGCGCTCGACGGTGGACTTTCTCGTCGTGCCACGGCGAACAGTCATGGGTAGAGCGATTCTAACACGCGGCTCCAGGCGATCGCGCCGTCGCGGAGGCAGAGCGGCTGCCCTCCGCGCACGTCCACCAGTGTCGAGGGCGCGCCGCCGGAGGTTGCGCCACCGTCGATGACAAACACGCGCGGGTCGTCGGCCAGGGCCCCGAGATCCTCCGCGCGACTCGCGGGAGGCTCGCCGGAGCGGTTCGCACTGGTCGCCGCGATGACTCCGCCAAACGCGTCGGCCAACGCGCGGGCGATCGGATGGTCCGGCACACGGATCGCAACGGTGCGATGACCGCCGTGCACCTCCACCGGCATCCACGCCGGCGCGTCCCGTACGATCGACAGCGGCCCCGGCCAGAAGGCGCGCGCCAGCTGCGCTTCCCGCGCAGACAACGCGCCGGTGGCGGCGATCACCTGCGCCGGCGATGCGGCCACAAGCGGCAACGCCGCGCGGGCTGATCGGCCCTTGACGTCAAAGACCCGGCGCACCGCAGCGGCATCGCGTACGTTCACCGCGAGCCCGTACAACGTATCCGTCGGAAACGCGACAACCCCGCCCGCCGTCAGCCAGTCCGCAGCCGGCTTCAGATCCTCCGGACCGCAGGTCTGCGGATCCACCACCAATCGACGTTCACCCGTCATCGCATCCTCCGAATGCCCCAGGCCACAAGGCCCAAGCCCACCGCGTCCACCACAAACACTCCGCGCATGGTCACTGCGCCGAGCAGACCTGCCACCACCGGACTCACCGCCAACCCCGTCAGTGACGCCGTGGTCAGGTAGCCAAACGCCACACCGCGGGACGCTGGCGGCACCCGCTGCCCCGCAATCGTATACATCGTGGTGAAGCCCACCCCCAACCCCGCGCCAAACACCGCCGAGGCGCCGATGAGCCAGGGCGTGCCCGGTGAGAGGCCAAACACCAGGGCTGACACGCCCGAGAGCGTGGCGCCGGCCGCCACCAGATGCGGCGCGGAGATGAATCGCAGCAACCAGTGACACAACTGGTTTCCCACGGCGCCGGCACCGGCGGCAATCGTGAAGATCAGCCCCGTCAACACCGGGACCTGGGTGACGGAGACCCCGATCTCGCGCAGGTACAACGGCAGCACGGGACCAAAACTGCGGTCGACCATCTGCAGGGCAAAGATCGTCAGCATGAACAGCGCAAAATGCGGCACGGTCAGCAACTCGCGAAACGTGACGCGTGCAGGTGGGGGCTCGTCCGCGTTGGGCGGCCGCCTCGGCCCTTCGCGATACCCGACGAGCACCAGCAGAAAGGCTCCAAAGAACATCACGGCGGCGCCGATGAACGCCATCCGTAATCCCACGGCGTGCGCCAGCGCGCCACCGATGACGGGCCCAAGCGCTGGCCCCAGTCGCTGCGCCGTCTGCACCCAGCCGATCGCACTGGCCATCTGGGCCTCCGGCGCCGACTCCGCCGCCATCGTCAAGGCGAGCATGCCGTAGCCGGCAAAGAACCCTTGAATGCCGCGCAGCGCCACCACATGCCACGGCTCGGTGACAAACGCCATCGCCGCCATGATGACGACGAAGCTGAATAACGAGCGCGCCACCATCAGCTTGCGCCCGTAGCGTTCTCCGACCCGCGCCCACACCGGCGCCATGACAGCGGTCACCGCGGGCGTGATGCCCAGGGCGAGACCGGCCCAGATCGCAATCGCTCCGGTGTCGGTCAACCCGAGTTGTTCGAGGTACAGCGGCAGGAACGGCATCACCAGCGTGAAGCCGGTGAACCCGATGAAGGTCGCCACGGTGACGGCGGCGAGATTGCGCCGCCAGTCGGGAGCGCCGTCAGGAGGCATGACGTGTGTGCGTAATCAGAACCGGATGCGCAGATCGTCGCCACGCTCGGTGACGTGGATCGTATCGATGAAACGGATCTGATGCGGGGTGGTTTGCATCACGATGGAGCTGGTGCGGGTGCCGTGGCCGAAGAACCGTACACCTTTCATCAGCGTGCCATCGGTGACGCCGGTCGCCGCAAACGTGATCGCCTGCCCCGCCGCCAGATCCTCCGCAGAGTAGATGCGACGGACATCGGTGATGCCCATCTTGCGGCAGCGCTCCTCGTCTTCCGGCTTCGCAATCACCAGACGCGCGTAAATTTCGCCGCCGAGACACCGCATGGCAGCGGCCGTCAGAACGCCTTCGGGCGCGCCGCCCGTGCCCATGACCGCATGCACACCCGATCCATCCACAGCCGCGGCGATACTCGCCGAGAGATCGCCGTCGCCGATCAGTTTGATGCGGGCGCCGGCCGACCGAATGTCGCTGATGAGCTTCTCGTGGCGGGGGCGATCGAGCACGATGATGACCAGGTCATCCACGTCGCGGTCGAGCGCCTTGGCGATCGACTTCAGGTTGTCCTTCACTGGGCGGTCGAGACTGACCGCATGTTTGGCCCTCGGCCCCACCACCAGCTTTTCCATGTAGAGGTCGGGCGCGTGCAACATCCCGCCCTTGGAGGCCGCGGCCAACACGGCAATCGCGTCGTTGGTCCCCAGCGCGCACAGGTTGGTGCCTTCCAGTGGATCCACGGCGATGTCCACCTCGGGCAACCCGGCAACGCCTGCCGCGCCAAGGCCGACCCGCTCGCCGATGAACAACATCGGCGCCTCGTCCCGCTCACCCTCGCCGATGACGATCGTGCCGTCGATCGGGACGCTGTCGAGTGTCTTGCGCATCGCCTCGACGGCGGCCTGGTCGGAGCCGTGACGGTCACCCTGTCCCATCGTGTGGGCACAGGCGATCGCCGCTTGTTCAGCGACACGGAGGAGTTCGAGCGACAGGTCGGTAGCCATGGTGTACAGAATACTCCGGGGTCAGGCTTTGCGAACGGTGACAGGCGCCCCGACCGTCACTGAAAGGGCCGTGGCCGCGCTGCTGGCATGGGCGGCAAATTCCAGGTGATCGGTGCTGCCATAGAGCGCGCAAATCTCACCGGGATGAATCTCCGAGAACGTGGAGACCATGCGCGCAACGGACTGCCCGGCAACCGTGATGCCCAGGGACTCTCCGGCCGGCGTCAACCGCTCACACATCTTCCGATCGATGTTGGTCACCACGTTCCCGAAGCGATCGATGCGCACGACCTCGCCGTGAATCTCGCCCGCCTCCACGCGTGGCAGCGCCAGGGCAATCTGCACGTAGTCCGCCACAGGCCGGCCG
>CAZLJG010000309.1:0-2348 GCA_964559545.1 uncultured Solibacteraceae bacterium
AGCGACACCACCTCCGGCCGGGTATTTGGCGGCGTGTTGATCCTGCTCGGCGCGGTCATGACCGTTGACGAAGTCTGGAGTGTTGACGTTGACATCGAACGGTGGTGGCCGCTCGCGCTGGTCGCGGTGGGTGGGTTCATCGTGTATCGCGCCATGTATGGCGGCGGCGTGTGCGCGCCTGGAGCCACGGCCAGTCAGGACTCGGACGTCTCGGAGTTTGCGTTCTGGTCGGGCAAGGTGCGGCGCAACGCGTCGCCAGGGTTCCGTCGCGCGGATCTCACCGCGGTGATGGGCGGGGTGGAACTCGATCTGCGCGGCGCGAGCACGACGCCCCAGGAAGCCGTCATCGACGTGTTCGCCTGGTGGGGCGGCGTCGAAATCACCGTGCCACCCGACTGGGCGGTCTCGAATCAGGTCGTCGTGATCATGGGCGGCGCCGATGACAGCAGCACCGGCACGCAGGATGCGAAGAACCGGCTGATCGTGCGCGGCTTCTGCATCATGGGCGGCGTGGACATCACCACACAAGCGGGTTCGTCCAAGAAGCAGTGGTGACACGCCGCCTGCAATTACACGCCGTTGGATGGGCGTTGGCGGGAGGGCTCATCGCCCTCCTGACGCGCACCATGTTCGGCCTGACGGTCGTGCAGGCGCTGGTGTTCGCGTTGCCGCTCAGCCTGCTCGCGGTGCCCGTGTCTCTGTCGGCCTGGTACTTCTGCCGGGCCATGCCGATTTCACGCACGGCCGTGTGGTGGGTGGCGATCAGCGCGCTCGCCGCCGCCCTCGTGGCGTCGTCAGTCTGGGCCGCCGTGGGGGAGTGGTGGTGGGGTGTGCTGGGTCGCTTGGGACTTCCCCCGGTGCCGGAACCGCTGTTGAGCACGTTGCTCGCGGGATTTGGCGGGATGGCGTACTTGATGTCGGTCACCGTCCATTACACCGTGCAGGCGGTCGAGGCTTCCGCCGACCTCGCGCAGAAGGAATTGCAGTCGCAGATTGCCGCGCGTGAGGCGGAGTTGCGCGCCCTGCGCGCGCAGGTCGATCCCCACTTCCTGTTCAACAGTCTCAACGCCATCTCCGGATTGATTGCGCCCGATCCGGTGCGCGCCCGGGAGATGACGCGCCGGCTGGCGGACTTCCTGCGCGAGAGCCTGACGCTTGGCGCGGTTCCTAGAATTTCGCTCGCGCGCGAGCTCGCACTGACGGAGCAGTACCTCGAGATTGAACGCGTCCGCTTCGGAAGCCGACTGCAGGTGCAGATCACGTCTTTCGTGGACGGCGACGTGGCTGTGCCGCCCCTGTTGTTGCAACCCCTGGTTGAAAACGCCGTCAGGCACGGCATCGCGACGTGCCTCGACGGCGGGCTGGTGGACATACGAGCGGAGCTTCGGGGCGCAGTGGTGTGGCTTACGGTTTCCAATCCCCGCGATCCGGATGGCGGGCGGCGCGGTACCGGCTTCGGCATGGACATCGTGCGGCGTCGGCTCCACGCGGCGTTTGGTGATCGCGCGGCGCTGGCCGCGGAACCGTCGGAGACGGCCTATCGGGTGTCTTTGACATGGCCCATTGAGAGAATGGGGCAATGAGGCAATGGGGCAATGGAATGGGGCAATGGGGCGATGAGACATGACTTCTGACGCTGTCCTTAGAGTTGTGATCGTTGACGATGAGGAGCCCGCGCGGATGGCCGTGCGGCAGGATCTTGAGGCGGTCGGTGGCGTCGAGATCGTGGGCGAGTGCGCCAATGGGTTCGAAGCGATCAAGGCTGCGACGGAGCTCAAGCCCGACCTGCTGATTCTCGACGTGCAGATGCCGAAGCTCGACGGGTTTGAGGTGCTCGAAGTCATTGGCCGTGACGTGCCGGTGGTGTTCATCACGGCGTTTGATGAATTCGCGCTGAAAGCGTTTGATGTCCATGCAGTCGACTACCTGCTCAAGCCCTGCTCGGTGGAACGATTGCGGGAAGCCCTGACGCGAGCACGTGCGCGCACGGCGATGAGTGTCACGCCGACGGCCCTTCGGCATGCCGCGCGTCGGCCGGGCGCGCCGCTCGAGCGGGTCATCATTCGCGACGGTGCCGACGTTCACGTGTTGCCGGTGGGGAAGATCGACTATGTCGAGGCGCAGGACGACTACGTGTCCTTTCAGACGCAGGGCCGGGCGCTGCTGAAAGAGCAGACGTTGACCGAGTTGGAGACCCAACTCGACACCCGGCGCTTCGTGCGGATCCACCGGTCCTACATCCTCAACATCGAACGGCTCGCCAAGGTCGAGCTGTACGCCAAGGACAGCCGCGTGGCGATTCTCCAGAACGGCACCAAGCTGCCGGTCAGCCGGTCGGGGTATCAGCG
>CAZLJG010000309.1:2448-4064 GCA_964559545.1 uncultured Solibacteraceae bacterium
GTTGACAGCTGTGGGGCTGTTAGTTAACTATCTGGTTAGTTATGAAGACCGTGCGAAAGATTCGGGACGCCGATGAGTCGCGACAGCGGGTGTGGAACGCCGCGGCGCAGGCGTTTGCAGCACATGGGTTCGAGGGCGCGAAGGTGGATGCCATCGCCGATGAAGCCGGCGTGAACAAGGCGATGCTCTACTACCACTTCGCCGACAAACTCACCCTGTACCGCGACATCCTGCGCGACATGTTTGCGGCGGTGGCGCGGTCGGTCGCCGAGGTACGCGCCGCCGGCGGCACGCCCGAGGCCCAACTCCGTGGGTATGTGAGGGCACTGGCAGGCGCCGCAGCTGAACGTCCGCACTTTCCGGCGATCTGGCTTCGCGAAATCGCTGACGACGGACGGCATCTGGACGCCTCAATTTTCGCGGAGCTCCACGCCGTGCTCGGCAACCTTGGCGCGATCCTCGCGCAGGGAGCGAAGACGAAGAAGTGGCGCGTCGTGGACCCCTTTCTGGTGCAGGCCGGAATCGCGGCCCCGCTGATGCTCGTGTTTGCCACGCGCAAGGTCCGCGCACGCTCGGGCATTGGTCTTCCCGAGGCGTCCCCTGACGCGCTGATTGACCATGTGACAACGATGACCCTGGCCACGTTGAAGGCCACAGCCCGGAGATCCTCATGATGCGCTCGCTGTTGCTCCTGTCGTTCCTCGCCGTCACCACGGCCGCTTGCGGCGCCCCCGAAGACGTCGCGCCACCGAGGGCCACCGGATACGTGGAAGGCACCGATGTGCGGGTGGCTGCCAAGGTTGGTGGACGCGTGGCCACCGTGACTGTTCGCGAAGGCGAACGTGTCACCGCCGGGCAGGTGCTCGCCACACTGACGACGACGGATGCCGATCTGCAACTCGCGCGCCTGACCGCTGAGCGTGCACAGGCTGACGCTCAGCTGCGGCTTCTGCTGGCCGGCAGCCGGAAAGAGGACGTGGATCAGGCACTGACGCAGGTCACAGCGGCTGAGGCCGAACTACAAGTCGCGCGCACTGAGCTCGATGCGGCGCAGATCGAGGCCACACGATTTGCGCGCCTGGTTGAGCAACGCGCCGGTGCGGTGAAGGCGCGAGACGACGCGGAGGCACGCCGGAAGGCGGCAGAGGCGCGGGTGAAAGCCGCCGCGGATCGTGTAGCGGTGGCGCGGGCGGGCGTGACGCGCCTGACGTCCGGCCCACGGCGCGAGGAAGTGGATGCCGCGCGGGCGCGACTCTCAATCGTCGACGCGGCGATGGCCACGGTCCGGGCCGATGTCGCGGAAGCCACCATCACGGCCCCGAGCGCCGGCGTGGTGGTGTCTCGGCTGATCGAACCCGGCGAACTGGTTGCGCCCCGGACGCCCGTCGTGGTGCTGATGGATCTCGATCACGTCTGGGCGTCGGCGTATGTGGACGAGCCGCTCATCGGCGGCGTGACGCTGGACCAGGAAGCTACGGTGATCACTGATGGTGGTGCGCGTCTTCCGGGACGCGTGACCTTCATCGCTCCGCGAGCGGAATTCACGCCCCGCAACGTGCAAACCGCCGATGAGCGCGCGCGCCTCGTGTATCGCGTGACCGTCAGCGTGGACAACC
>CAZLJG010000310.1:0-4058 GCA_964559545.1 uncultured Solibacteraceae bacterium
CTGCAGGGCTGGCGCGGTCAGGATAGCACCGGGCCCCGATCTTGGCTAAGATGCGCGGACCAGCGCTTTTTGTCAGCAGGTGTCCGTCATGGGTGGCTCTCGCGTTCCGATCGTTCGAGCCTTCGCAGCGGCCGTCGTCGCAGCCGCTACCTTGTACGCCGCGCCGGATGCGGCACAGGTTGTCTCTCAGCTGCAGTTGCCCGAGCGGCAACTGCCGGTGTTCCGCAGTGACGCGCACTTTGTGCGAGTGGACGCGTACCCGACCGCCAAGGACGGGTCGGTCATCCGCGGCCTGACGGCTGAGGACTTCGAACTCACCGAAGACGGCACGCCCCAGAAGATTGATTCGTCGGAGTTCATCGAATACGAACGATGGACACCAGGCTCCGAGCGCCCGGACCCGCGCGACCAGCGTGAGTCGTTCCGGTTGGCAGCCGATCCCCGGTACAAGGTCGTCGTGGTGTACTTGAACCGCCTGAGATGGGCGAACGCCCACCATGTGCGCCAGCCACTCATCGACATGTTGACGCGCGAGATCGGGCCGCGCGACCTGTTCGGGATTCTGCTGCCGCATCATGAAGCGAGCGACCTTGTGCTCGGACAGTTCACGCCGTCGACGCAGGCGATGGTCGGGCAGTTCCTTCAGATCTTCAATCACAACGAACCCTTTGACCTGGACCCAGTCGAACAGAAATTGCTGACGTGTTTCGGGCAGGCGGGCATGGGCCTGATCAACCTGTGGCGCATCGACAACCTCTATCGCGACCTCGAGGGCATCATCACCATCCTCGGCACGATTCGCGATGAGCGAAAGAGCCTGATTCTCGTGACCGAGAGCATGCCGGCCGTGGAACCCAGCCGGCGTCGCACCGGCACGCCGCCGGCGATCGGTGGCACGCGCGGGACGCCGCCCACCTCAGGTCGACAGATGCCGGGTGCCGGCGGCCTGGCGTCAGGCATCTTCCAGCCCGACTACAACAGCGCGAGTGCGTGTCAGATGCTCGCGTCGAACATTCCCGAGCCACATCCGCAGCGCTTCCAGGACCTGCTGCGGCTCGCGCGTCGGATGAACGTGGCCATCAACCCGGTGAATCCCGCCGGACTCTCCACTGGGATCAACTGGGGCAACTCCTACCTGCGACAGATGGCCGAGGAAACAGGAGGTCTCGCCGTCGTCAACACCAACGGCATCAAGGACGGTTTCCGGAAGATCACCAACGATATGTCGGCGTATTACCTGCTCGGGTATTACACGTCGAACACCAAGTGGGACGGCAAGCTGCGCAAGCTCCGTGTGAAGCTGAAGTCCTCGGGGCAGACGATTCGCGCGCGCTACGAATACCAGTCGCCGAGCGAAGCAGACATCGCCGCGATGCGCGCGGCCGCGAGTGCGCCGCCCCGCACACCGGGCCCCAATGCCGAAGAAGCCGCCATGAACGTGCTGGCCCGCGTCAGACCTGACGCCGAGCTGCACGTGCACGGGGCTCTGCGTGGGCAGTCGCTGGCGATTGCCGTCGAGATTCCGACCGCGACGGTCTCAGCCTCGGCCTGGCGCAATGGCGGCACCGTTGAGGTGACGGCCACCGATCCCCAGGGCGTCGCGCTGACGGGAACCACTGAGATGGCGGCCGGGGCGCGCGGCGCGGAAGTGAGGCTTCTGCTCCCAGCTGCGAGTCGCGGCCCCTGGCAGGTGAAGGCCCGTATCACGCAGGCCGACGATGCGCTGGAGGATCACGTGAGAGTGGCACCAGGCGCACCCTCCGTGTTTGGGGAACCGCTGATCTATCGCGCCCTGCCGCAGCCGGCTGCGCCGTACCGTCCAGTGGCTGACCCGCAGTTCTGGCGCACCGAACGCATGCGCGTCGAGTGGATGCTGCCGCAAGGGAACACGGCGTACACGTTCAAGTCGCGATTGCTGCAAACCAGCGGTAAGCCACTGAACTACGAGCCTCCCGTTACATCGGAGGACACACCCGAGGGCGTGAGGGTGCGCATCGATCTCACGCTGTCGTCGTTTGCTTCGGCGGACTACCTGCTCGAAGTCACGGCTACTCGCGACGGCGAAGAGTCGCGGACGCTGCAGGCGATCCGCGTGTTGCGGTGACCGTCCCCGCAGGACCAGTGACCGTGAGTGTGCCGTCGGCGCCGAATGTGAGGCGCACGAGCTGCGGCAGGCGATAACTGTAGAACGTCCAAACCTGCGGCGAGTCTGCGGTGAGCGAGACCGGCGTGACGGGCACCGCGCGGAAGCCTGCGAGACGACGTGGTCCCCAGATGTACTGGAGCACCGGCCCGCCGCGCGCGAACTTGAGGCGCACCGTGACTGCGGGGTCGCCCTGCACGTTCCCTGTGCCGAGCAATTCGACGCGTTCAAACGCGCCGTACTGATCGCGCCACTCCTGCCAGAACCGCGTCTGGTTCGCGCGCACCACGGGTTCGCGACCGGGTTCCTCCAGGCGGAACGCCTCAATCATCGGACCGAAGTCACCCTTTGCCGCGGCCTCAACGATGGGCAGTGTGCGCTTTTCGAGATCGGCGAAACGTCCACCCGGCGCGTTGAGGGCACCCAGCGTTCCAAACAGCGTTGGATCGGCGGCTTCGACCTCCAGACCCGTCTCGGTCGCGCGAACGGTGAAGGGGCCTGAGGGCGATTGGTAGGTGCCGGCGATCGCATCACGCTGCGCCTTCGACACAGTGACACCCGTCGGCGGGATCACGACCACTGCGTCATTGAAGTACAGCGCTTCGAGCTGGCGTGGCGCGAGTTGGGTCGCCGGAATGACCGGCTGATTGCTCATCGCGATGATGACGACCTTCTCATCCACGTAGCGGCGGAAATCGGTGAAGAAAAATCCGTTGCCGCCGTTGTGGGTGACGACCGTCGAGCCGCGACGGGTCTTCTGCACGCCCCAGCCGTAGGCGTACATCTCACCACCCATGGCAGGCGCGTGACCGTTCAGGTACTGTTTCAATGCGTCGGCGGAGAGCACCTTCGTCGATTCAAGGGCAAGATGCCAGCGGTAGAGATCGTCGAGTGAGGAATGGATGCCGCCATTCGCCCGAAGCCACCAGCCAGGTCCATCGGGCAACCAGCCGTTTTTGTAGACACGGCCCCACTCGCCACCCTGCGGACCGTAGCCCATCGGCAACTTCGTCATCGGCCAGTTCGGGAGCTGATAACCCGTCTCGGCCATGTCCGCCGGCAGGAAGAGATGCTCCCGAAGGAACGCTTCGTACCCCTGACCGGAGACGCGTTCGATGATCGCGCCGGCCAGTGAATACCCTTCGTTGGAGTACTCGAACTGTTCGCCCGGCTTCGATACAAGCGGCTGTGCGAGCACACGCGCGACCAGCGTGTCGCGTTCGATCGGCTCTTCGTCGCTGCCTCCCTGATCGCCCGAGAACCCGGCGGTGTGTGTGAGCAGGTGGTGGATGGTGATGCCCTGCTTGTCCGCGGGCACTCCCGGCAGATACTTCGAGATCGGGTCGCTGGTCTTGAGCTTCCCCATCATCTCGAGCTTCACAATCGCCGCGCCGGTGAACTGCTTCGAGACCGAGCCGATACACGACACCATGTCCACCGTGTACGGCTGGTTGGTCGCGCGGTTGGCGAATCCATACGCCTTCTTCAACACAACCTTGCCGTCCGCGGCTACGAGGACCGCGCCTGAGAAGCCGTGCGGCACCAGGCGCGTCAGGTAGTCGTCAATCCGGCCAGCCGCCTCTCCCTGCCGCACTTCGCCGGGGCGCAGCGGCGCCGGTGTCTGCGCCAGGGCCGGCGTGGCAAGGGCGAGGAGGAGGAGTGGGAGGAGTCTGTGCATACGTAAATCCAGTCTTATCGGAGCCCAAGGGCTTTAGCCCTTGGGATACACGGGGGCTTAAGCCCCCGTGCTCCTAAGGCACTTGTCCCAAGGGCTAAAGCCCTTGGGCTCCATAAGACCCTCAACTTATGAAGGACTTATGAAGGCGGGCAGGGTCACCGTGAAGGTGGTGCCGCCAGACGCGGGACTCTCCACTGAAATGTGACCGCCGCTGGCTTCGACGAACTGGCGCGCGAT
>CAZLJG010000311.1:0-1374 GCA_964559545.1 uncultured Solibacteraceae bacterium
CCGCCCACCTGGTGCAATTCGCCCTGCACGCCCGTGAGGACCAGACGCCCGCAGGTGCGTTCGGCAGGCGGCATGCGGGCATACACCTGACTCATCGCGTACTGCGTGATGGCCGTGGCCATGTGTTCGGTCGCCACCGGGATCTGTTTGTGTTCCCACAAACGCCCCACCTCGACCTGCACCTGGTGAAACACGTTGGTGTAGATGTCTTCGATGTCGCGCCCCTGATCCACGGCGGCCACGGCGAGCGCCGCCGCCGACCGGCGGTTTCCGGAGAGCACGGCCGTGAGGTATTCCTGGGCGACGGGGTCTGTGATCAAATGTCCCACTCCTTCATCACGGCGTCGGTGCATGCCGGACAATAGCCGTGGCTCAGAAATTGCGAGTTCGCGCTCAGAAAGTCCAGGAGATCCTCCCATTGGGCGCCCTCCCCCTTGACCTTGTGGCACCGGAGACAAATCGGCAGCACCTCGGAGATCTTCTTGAGCTGCCAATGGCTCGCCTGGAGTTGCTCCATCGCCTGCTCCACCTGCTTGCGTTGGCGCGCGTTCTCCCGGGTCAGCACCGCGAGCTGATTGTTGAGATCCACCAGCTCCCGGTGAAGGCGCTGCTCCGCCTCCCGATGCGGTTCGCCGACGATCAGCCAACCGTCGCCCTGCGGTTCGGCGTCGCAGATCAGCGTGAACGGCGCACCGAGCCGATCGATGAAGTTCAGCAGGAAGGACTCACCCGTGCGCTGGGCGTCGGCGCACTGGGTGGCCCACGATTCCCCGTCGTGCGTCAGCAGCGACAGCAGCGGCTGTCCCACCAACGCCTCGACTGGCACATCACGGGAGGATGCGACGGCCGCATTCGCATGACGGATGATGCCGGCGTGATCGACGGCGACCACGTGCACCCAGGCCGACCGGCTCAGGACACGTCGCAACAACGGGGAACCCGCGATCAGTGCGTCCACGCCGAGAGTATACCCGGCTGACGCGTTCAGCTCTTGCGTTGCCCGGCGACGAGGAGGCCAAGGCCCACCACGATCGCCGCACCGCTCGCGATCGGCGAGATCGGAATGGTCTTGGTCTCCTCGGCCGTGGCTTGAATCGGGCCGATGTCGAGCACCGTCTCACGACTGGTGTACGACACGCCTTCGTAGATCAGGCCTGCGACACCAAGGATTACCAGGACCAGGCCAATGAGTGCAATCGGTTTCATTCTCAGTCTCTCCGTTGAACAACAGGCATTGCCGCTGACGTGCGACGCACATGCAGGTACCCGAGCGTGCCGAGCACCAGGGCGAGCAGCATCAGGAATATCTCAGGCATCGTCGGCACGCCAGTGGTGTAGGAGATCGCCTGGGCGCGGAAATGCCCGGGCGCCAGC
>CAZLJG010000311.1:1384-4048 GCA_964559545.1 uncultured Solibacteraceae bacterium
ACGCCCGTCGTAATGGTGAGTGTGTACGCCCGTTCGGTGAAACAGCCCAGCGCGTCGGTCGCGTGCACGGTGAACGAAGACGCCCCATTGGCGGTCGGCGTACCTGACAGGACGCCAGCTCCCGTCAAGCTCAGCCCCGCGGGCAACGTGCCAACGGTGACGGTGAAGACGTACGCCGGTGTTCCGCCAGCCGCCGTGAATGCCTGACTGTAGGCTGTGCCCACGAGGCCGTTTGGCACGGTCACGGGTTCAAGGGTGATGGCTGGACACACCGCCGCTGTGGCGGTCAATGTGGCCGTCGCCGGAGCAGCGTTGTTCCCGACGTTGGTCTGCAGGGCGCCCGCCGCGATGGTGTTGACATACACGCCCGTGGGCGCCGTCACGTTCACCGCAATGGTGCAGCCACCCGCCGCCACTGAGCTGCCGTTCGCCAGGGTCACGCTATTCGCCCCGGCGGTGGCCGTCACCGCGCCGCCACAGGTCGTCACCGCGTTCGGAGTCGCCGTCAGCACGACACCAGCCGGGAACGTGTCCACCAGAGCCGCGAACAACGAGATCGCATAGCTGTTCGTATTCCCCAGAGTGATCGTGAGGCGTGACACGCCGTTATTCGCGATGCTCGTGGGACTGAAGGCCTTCGAAATCGTCGGCACGGCCGGTGCCTGGCTGCATCCGCCAATCGTGCCGCCACCTGTCGTCATCGTCACGGCGCCAGTCGGCCCCGTGCCGGCAAGGAGCCGTCCGCTCACCGTGCCACCGCCAACAGTAATGCTGGCATCGGCAATGACCGTGCCCATGAAACTTGTGCCGTTGAGCGTGGCAGACGTGCCGACGCGCCAGTACACGTTGCAGGGATTCGCAGAGCCGTTGACCACGGAACTGCCGTTCATGGTCAGGGTGCTGGCCACGTTGAAGATGAAGATGCCGGCGCCATTCAGCGTCAATGTGGTTGACGCCGCCAAATCGGCGGCACCGAGGGAATAGACGCCCGGCCCCAGTGTGCCCCCCAGCGCGTTGCCGATGCCCGTGCCGCCCTGCGCGGCGAGGAAGTCATAGGCGGTCTTGGCGTCCGTCTGCGCCTGCTGCACCGTGGCATTCGCAGCCGCGTGCAGCGTGAAGCCGCCACCAACGGTCGACGGCGGGAAGTTCGTGATGGTCGCCGTCGGAAACGAGCCGACGTCGCCAGTCACCACCGTGCCCGCACCCGCGGACCCGGTCACCGCGGAATCACCGAGGGCTCCAAACCGATGCGCGGTTCCCAGATTGGGAGCCACCTGCGCGCGCAGCAGCACCGGAACGAACATCATCGTGATCACGGCAGCGCCGGCCATGAGCCAGAGATTGCGGCGTACAGAGGAACTGTGGGACTGTCGAGTGCGGGTCATATACCAGCGACTCTAAGTGGACGCGGGAGAAATAGCTGTGCTCTTTAGGACAGCTATTGCCGGACGCACCCTCTAGCCTCGTGGTTGGAATATGGTCGCCTTTGTCCCCCCCGTGCTCTACTCCGCCGACCTGAAGGGCTGTACCCATCTTCAGGCGCTGTCGTCAGCGCACGTGGCCGACGTCTTTGCGTGGACGCTCGAGGAGGCCGGGGCCACAGTCGTCCGATCCGTCTCTCATTTTTTTCCGGAGACCGGCCTCACCTGCGTCCTGATTCTCACCGAGTCCCATGCCGTCCTCCACACGTGGCCGGAGACCGGCACGATTCATCTCGACATCTTCTCGTGCTCCAGCCGCCTGCGCAGCCTCACCGCGATTGCGAACATCGGCGATCTGATGGGCGCGGCGAGTGTGTCGGTGCAGGAGGTTCCGCGTGCCGACGGCCATCTTCACGACGCCCAGGCGTAACGCCGGCCGGTACGTCCTGAACGCAGCGCTCACCGGTCTCGGCCTCTTCGGTGTCCTGCGCCTCCCCTGGATCGAATCGACACTCGTACTGCCAGTCACCCGTCTGCAAGGCGACGTCGCGGTCGCCATCATGGGTGCGCCGGCGTTACCCGTCGCAGTCACGCTGGCCTGCAGCGGCACCGAGGTGCTCGCGATGTGCCTGGGTGCGGTGCTCGCCTATCCAGTGCGGTGGTCCACGCGCGGTCTCGGCGCGCTGCTCATCACCATCGTCATTCTCGGACTGAACACGATTCGCATCGGCACACTCGGACTCACCGTAGCGGATACACGCCTGTTCAACGCGCTGCATGTCTACATCTGGCCGGCGCTGCTCCTGGTCGCGGCGGCCGGCGCCGTCCTGGTGTGGCTCAGAATCGCGGACCGCTCCTTGATCGCGCCACCTCGACCATCGTGGCAGTTCGCGGGTGTGGCGCTGGCACTGGTCGCCGTCTCAGCGATCTCGGCACCGCTGTATCTGGGCACCGCGTTTGTGCTCAACATCGGCAGCCTCATCGCGTCATCAGCCGCTGCCCTCCTGACGATGGTTGGCGCCACCGCACACGCCACCACCAACACGTTGTGGACGAGTCGTGGGGGATTCACCGTCACCGATGACTGCGTCGCAACCCCGCTGATCCCGATCTACGTCGCGGCGATCCTGGTCTATGCCCGCACGTGGCGCCACCGCACGCTTGGGCTGATGGCCGCGCCGGCCATCTTCATCGGCCTCGGCATCGTCCGTCTTCTGCTCGTGGCGTTGCCGCCCTCAGTTGC
>CAZLJG010000312.1:0-4043 GCA_964559545.1 uncultured Solibacteraceae bacterium
ACCGTCCCGTCGTCCATCATCTCGCCCACAATTGCCGAGATCTTGGACGTCCCCACATCGAGTCCGACCAAGTACCGCTCTCTTCGTGCCATGCCGTCTCCCGTCCGTGTCTGCCGGAGCTGAAGCTCCGGCCTCCATCTGCGGCCGCCCTGAAGGGCGGCCCTACTTTCGATCTTTCAAGAACACCCGGCTGCCGAACCGGAGGTCCACGTAGTCCACGGTCTGCCCTCGCTCCTCGAGCGTGGGCGTCAAATCCAGATAGGTCTGCAGGCGGTCCACAAACTGTCCGTCACCCAGGTGCAGCGCCGTCGTGTCGTCGGCCAGCATCACGACAACGTTGTTCTCCGTGGAGACGTTGACCTGCGACACCACACGCTTCAGCTCGGGTCTGGCCTCAAGCTCCCTGAAGAACCGCGCAACCAGTTGCGCACGCTTCGGGTCAATCGGGGGGCCGTCAGCGGAGCGCGGAGCCGCCATGCCGTCGACAATCGACAAGTCGAAGTCTCGGTACTGCGGTCCGTACTCATCCATGATCACGCCCGCGTCATCCACGAGGTAGAGCATCTGGCCGATGCGGGCGATCGCAATCGGCTCCCGTTCCACGATGTGCACGTCCACGGTGGACGGCAACACACGCCGCAAGGTCACATCGGCCACCCAGGGTGAGCCGAGCAGCGCGGCGCGGAAGCGATTGAGATCCACAAGGAGTAGACTCTCGCCGCGCACATCTCCAATCAACGCTTCGACCTCGCCGAGCGACAGCCGATGGTGCCCACTGACCGTCAGGTCGTCCACCGCGAGGATGCGCGCGCCCACCGCACGGGTGGATGCAAAGACGCCAACCGCAGCAAGAGCCGCCACCACCAGCACCACACGGCCGACCTGCCACACGCGCAGCAGGCGCCCGCGCTTGCCCGGGCGCACGTCCGCGCGCCTGAACCGCTTGTCGGCGACGGCCGCCGGCGCGGCCGGAAGCCCCCGTCTCGGCGTCGGCGAACTCACGACACCACCTCACCGGCGCGCGACGATGTCGCCATCTGCTGAAGAAGCGACACCACGCGGTCTGCGACGTGGCCGATCGACCCGGCACCGAGGGTGACCACGAGATCGCCCGGCTGCGCCAGCACCGCCAGATGGCCGGCCAGGTCGCCCACCGCGGGCACGAGCACCAGTTCCTTCACATGCGGACGCACCGCTGCGGCCAGACTGTCGAGCGAGATGCCGGGAATCGGCGCTTCGCTCGCCGCGTAGATGTCGGTCAAGACGACCACGTCGGCGAGACCCAACGCTGGTCCAAATTCGGCGAGCAGATCCCGCGTGCGCGAATACCGGTGCGGCTGGAACGCCACCACCAACCGCCCTGGCGCGCCTTCGCGCGCCGTGCGCAACACCGCGGCAATCTCCGTCGGGTGATGCCCGTAGTCGTCCACGACCGAAACCCCGGCCACGTTGCCTCGCAGCTGGTACCGGCGTTCCGCTCCGTGGAAGCCGCGCAGGGCCTCCGCTATGCGATCAAACGGCACGCCCAGCTCACGGCCCATCGCGGCAGCGGCCAGCGCGTTGAGCAGGTTGTGCCGGCCCGGCACACCGATGACGAGTTCGGCCCGGTCCGATGTGGACCGATCGGCTCCGTTAGATGTTCTGACCTGACAACGGGCCAACCGGCCGTCGCTGGTCGCACCTTCGCCACGTACGTCCGCGGCTTCGGAAAACCCGTAGGTGATCACCCGGCGCGTCAGCCTGGGCAGGAGCGCTGCCACGACCGGATCGTCGATACACGCGATCACGGCGCCATAAAACGGCACCTTGTTGCAGAACTCGACGAACGCGTCGATGAGGTTCTCGAACGTGCCGTAACTCTCCATGTGCTCGTGATCGATGTTCGTGATCACGGCGAACGTCGGCGACAGCAGCAGGAACGACCGGTCGCTTTCGTCCGCTTCGGCCACCATGTACTGGCTGCTGCCGAGGCGGGCATTGCTGCCAAAGGCCGACAAACGCCCCCCGATGACGGCTGTCGGGTCGAGCCCGGCCTTCTCAAGCATCAGCGCCACCATCGACGTCGTGGTGGTCTTGCCATGGGCGCCGGCAATCGCAATCCCCGTGCGCAACCGCATGAACTCCGCGAGCATTTCTGCGCGCGGAATCACCGGCACGTGGGCCGCGCGGGCGGCCAGCACCTCGGGATTGTCTTTGGCGACCGCTGACGACGTCACCACCACGTCTGCGTTGCCGAGATTGGCCGCCGCGTGTCCCACCGCCACGCGCACGCCGAGGTCGGCGAGCCGGTCGGTGATCTCCGATCGCTTCGCATCGGATCCCGACACCTCGAAGCCAAGGTTGGCCAGCAGCTCGGCGATCCCACTCATGCCGATGCCGCCAATCCCCACAAAGTGGATCCGGCGAGTGCGCCCAAGCATCGTCGTCATGCGGCCAGCTCCAGAAGCCGCGTCACGATCACGTCGGCCGCGTCAGGTTTTGCCATTGAGCGCATCGCCGCTCGCATGACCTCCCGCTTCGACGCATCAGCGGTCAGCGAGACGAGCATGTCCACAAAGGCCGCGCGGCCCGACTCGGTCGCGAGTGTCTTTTCTTCCACCAACAACGCCGCGCCCTGTTGCACGAGGGCCAGCGCGTTGTGCCGCTGATGGTCATCCGCCGCCGCCGGAAACGGCACCAGCACGGCCGGCACACCAAGCGCTGCGAGTTCAGCCAACGTGGTGGCGCCGGCTCTGGTCACCACCACGTCGGCACGACTCATCTCGTCGGCGACGGCGTCGAGGAAGGGTTCAGCCCGCGCCGACAGCCCTGCGGTGCGGTAGGCATCACGGACCATCTCCAGGTCCCGGGTGCCGGTCTGGTGCAGGATTTCGAGGCGTGGACACCGCCGTACCAACTCCGGTGCCGTCGCCACCATGGCCACGTTGACTGCGTGCGCGCCCTGGGAGCCGCCAAGGATCAGTACCCTCGGCGGCTGATCCGCCCCGAGACGCTCCGGCCGAGACTGAAGGAATTCTGGACGTACTGGGTTTCCTGCAACAAAGCCCCTCCCGCGAAAGTAGGTCAGCGTGCTGTCATAGGTCACGGCCGCCGCTCGCACAAACGGCGCCAGCCAACGGTTGGTCAATCCAGGAATCGCATTCTGTTCAAGCACCATCGTCGGCACACCGCGCAGGGCGGCCATCATGACGATCGGGCCTGAGCTGTAGCCGCCAACGCCGACGACCACGTGTGGTTTGCGACGAGTCACCACGCGCAGGGCATCCACAAAGCTGATGGGCAGGATCGACGCACCACGCAGGCGCGCCATCAGCGACTTGCCTTTGATGCCGACGCTGCGAATCAGGTCGAGGTCAAATCCTTCAGCCGGAACGACACGCGCTTCGAGCCCGCGCGCGGTGCCGGCAAACGACACGCGCGCATCAGGGCGACGCGCCAGCAACGCACGGGCCACGGCCAGGCCCGGGTAGAGATGTCCTCCCGTGCCGCCGCCGGCAATCACCACGGTCAACGGGCGCGGCGTCATGCACGCACCCCCAGTGGATCCTCGGTGGTCACGGCACTCGCGACACGTTGCACACGGCCGTCCGCATCGACCGCCGACGCGTGTTGGGTGATATTGAGCAGGATGCCCATGGCAAACAGGCTCACCAACATCGACGACCCGCCATTGCTGACAAACGGCAGCGGAATGCCCTTGGTCGGAAGGAGGCCGATCACGACGCTCATGTTGACGAAGGCCTGTGCCGCGAGCATGGCGGTGAGGCCAAGCGCCAGCAACGAGCCGAACCGATCGGGCGCGCTCATGGACGCACGAATGCCGCGCATCGCGATGACGACAAAACACGCCAGAATGACGGTGGACCCGAGCAGGCCCATTTCCTCGGAGATCACGGCGTAGATAAAGTCGGTGTGTGGCTCAGGAATGTAGAAGAGTTTCTGCACGCCTTCCATGAACCCACGCCCGAACGGGCCACCCGACCCGACGGCAATCAGCGACTGTCGCAACTGGAAGCCGAGGCCGAACGGATCCTTCTCCGGAT
>CAZLJG010000313.1:0-4030 GCA_964559545.1 uncultured Solibacteraceae bacterium
GGTCCAGGGTCCAGGGTCCAGGGTTCGGGTCCCCGGGGTCCAGAGGTCCGGGGTCCTTACAGGCAACGGATCTCCGCTCGCGTCCGTAAGCCTAGATGCGTATGCGTACTGCAACTTTTTGCTCCTCGCTCACTCTTCTCCTGACTATTTTTCTTCCCGCGCACTCTGCGGCCCAAGACACGACCGGCGTCGGCGCCGTCGTGGGGACGGTGGTCAGTCATGACCGGCAGCCCGCACTGGCCGTCACAGTTTGTCTGGCGGAGACCACCAAGTGCGGCGTGACCGACGAGGCCGGAACGTTCCGGATTGCGGACGTCCGGGCGGGGCAGTACCGGCTTGAGGTGACGCCGCCCGGGGAGCCTCGGATCCTTAGCGAGACGATCGAGGTGCGAGCGGGACTCGACGCCGTGGTGGCTGTCACGTTGCCCCAGCCTGTTGCCGGCAAGTTCGACCAGACGGTGACGGTCACCGCTTCGGCGTTTGTTGCGCCTGAAGAAGTGAAGACGTCGAACTTCCTGATTCGTCCCACTCAGATTCTGACCAACGCCGGTGCGCTGCAGGACGTCTCGCGGTATCTGCAGACACTGCCGGGTGTCGTGATCGGCACCAACGACTTCCGCAACGACATCATCGTGCGCGGAGGCAGTCCGCTCGAGAACCTGTTTGTGGTCGACAACATCGAGATTCCGAACATCAACGCGTTCGCGAATTTCGCTTCGGCTGGTGGGACGGTCAGCATTCTCGATACCGAACTGATCCAGGACGTGACGTTCCTGACGGGAGGGTATCCGGCGCCGTACATCAATCGTGTGTCGAGTGTGTTGCAGATTGCCCAGCGCGAAGGGGACCGCACGCGGTTTCGCGCGAAGGGGACCGTCGGATTCGCGGGTGCGGGTGCGATCGCAGAGGGGCCGCTAGGTGGTGGGAAAGGGTCGTGGATCGTGTCAGCCCGCCGCAGCTTCCTCGACATCTTCACGCAGGATGTCGGCTTCGGTGGCGTGCCCGTGTTGTACACGGTGAATGCGAAGGCGGTGTACGACCTCACCCCCGCCGATCGTCTCTGGGTCGTCAACGTCACCGGGATTGATCGCATCCGCCTGGGTCTCACGGAGACGACCGATCTCGACGAAGGACTCGCCGACTTTGACATCCGTTATCGCGGCTGGCGGAGCGCGACGGGTATCAACTGGCAGCGGGTGTTTGGCACCCGTGGTGTCGGCCTGCTCGGCATCTCGCACTCGGAAGCGTCGGTGACGTCCACCGTGAAGGACCTTGTCCGCGACGGCGTGCCTCCTCCGGGTGTGCCCGTGGACGATCTGATCGCACAGGGCCCGCTGGTGTTCACCGAAGGGTCACGCGAAGGCGAGACCACCATCAAGTACGACCTCACAACGTACGTGCCGGTCATGGGAAGGAACACGAAGTTCCAGGTGGGTGGCAGCTTCAAGGTGTTCCGGCTCAACTACGACACGGGATCCCCACTTGGCGACGACAGCCCATTTTCGCCGGTGCCTGGTGTCAACGCGTTCACGCTCAACCGGCAGTTCACGGCCTACCAAAGTGGCGCGTACGCCCAGGCCACGAAGGACCTGACGACGCGCGTGAACCTGACGGCTGGTCTCCGGTTCGACCACTACCAGTACACCGACCACGGCCGCGTCAGTCCTCGCCTCGGCCTCGGCGTGCAGTTGACCGAACGCCTTCGCTGGAACGCCAGTGCGGGTCGTTACTTCCAGCAGCCGTTTTTTCTCTTCCTGGCGGCGTTCCCCGAGAACGCCAGCCTGAAACCTCTGCGCGCCGACCACTTCGTGTCCGGCTTCTCGTTCCAACCGGACGCCCTGACGCGCATCACACTCGAGGGTTATCTCAAACGGTACGAGGACTATCCCGTCTCGACGCAGTTCCCGTCGCTGTCACTTGCCAACGTCGGCGACACGTTCAACGTGCGCGAAGTCTTGTTTCCACTGACGAGTGCGGGACGTGGCCGCGCCGAGGGCGTGGAGCTGTTCATCGAGCGTGCACCTGGCCAGCGGTGGTTCGGGCAGGCGAATGTGTCAATCGCGCGCTCCCGCCAGGCGGGTCTTGATGGCGTCTTGAGGCCGGGCTCGTTTGACTATCCGTTCGTGGTCAACGTGTCTGGTGGCGTGGACCTGACGAGCCAGTGGCAGGTGTCCACGCGTGTGGCCTACCTCGGTGGCCGGCCGTACACGCCGTTTGACGAAACCGTGTCGGCCGCCGCGGGACGCGGCATCTACGACCTATCCCGCGTGAATGACGCGCGAGCGCCGGCCTACTTTCGGGTCGATCTGCGTGCTCAGCGCACCTTCAACTTCTCCAAGCCCCTCGTGGTGTTCTTTGGCGTGCAGAACGTCACCAATCGGCTGAACTTCTCGGCGTACACGTGGAATCGCCGCACCAACACCGTGCGCTTCCAGGAGCAGCAGGGACTATTTCCGATATTGGGGCTGGAGTGGAAGTGGTGACGGGGTCCAGGGGTCCAGGAGTCCAGGGGTCCTGACATAGGATCAAGGGCATGTCGATCAAGATCCTTCCGTTGTTGCTTACTTTCACATTGACGTCGCAGGCCGGGGCGCTGTCGCCGGAAGAACAGGCGATGGTGGCGTTTATTGATGCCAACAATGCGTCGGCGATGGCGCTGCTTGAGCGGGCGGTGAACATCAACAGCGGCACGCAGAACTTCGCCGGTGTGCGCGAGGTCGGTAAGTTGTTCCGCGCTGAATTCGACGGGTTGGGCTTCAAGACCACCTGGGTGGACGGCACGCCCTTCAAGCGAGCCGGCCATCTGGTCGCCGAGCATCGCGGCGCCCCGCAGGGCTCGGGAAAGCCGACCATCCTTCTGATCGGACACCTCGATACCGTGTTCGAGCCGGACAGCCCTTTTCAGAAGTACGAACGCGTCAGCGATTCTGCGGCCAAGGGCCCCGGCATTACGGACATGAAGGGCGGCAACGTCATCATTGTCCAGGCGCTCAAGGCGCTGCAGTCCGCAGGTCTCCTCAAGGCCATGAACATTATCGTGGTCATGACCGGTGACGAAGAAGCTGCGGGGCGGCCGTTGACGATGTCGCGGGAAGCGCTTGTGAAGGCCGCGAAAGAGTCGGACATCGCGATCGGGTTCGAAGACGGCGACGGGAACCCGGCGACGGCCGTCATCGCGCGCCGTGGCACCACAAACTGGACGCTGCGGGTGAAGGGCCGTCCGGCGCACTCGTCCCAGATCTTCAACGCCGAGAACGGGTATGGCGCGGCGTTCGAAGCCGCGCGCATCCTGAACGCGTTCCGCGAAAAGCTGGCCGGGCAGCGCCATCTGACGTTCAACCCGGGTGTCGTGCTGGGTGGCACGACGGTGGACTTTGACACGGCCGCGTCTCGCGGCTCGGCGTTCGGCAAGACGAACGTGATTGCCGAGGAGATGGTCGTGGCCGGAGATCTGCGCGCCCTCACACCGCAGCAGTTCGCCGAGGCCAAGAAGGCAATGGAAGCGATCGTGGCCGCGAATCTGCCGCAGACCAGCGCGACGATCGAGTTCGACGACGGCTACCCGCCGCTGGCCCCGTCAGCGGGCAACGAGCGCATGTTGTCGCTCTACAACAAGGCAAGTGTGGATGTCGGCGCCGGCCCGGTGGTGGCCGTTGACCCTGACAAAGCCGGTGCAGCAGACGTGTCGTTTGTCTCGGAGTATGTGCCCTTCATTCTTGACGGAGTCGGATTGATGGGTGGTGGTGGTCACACTGTGCACGAGACGGCCGACATGCGGACGTTGCCCTCGATGACGAAGCGCGCGGCCGTGTTGCTGGCGCGACTGCATCGCGACATTCAGGTCACGCACAGGGATGGGGCTCGCTAGTGTCGAATCTCTACGACATCGGCGTCACGCGCATCGACGGCACGCGGCAGACGATGGCCGATTACCGCGGCCAGACCCTGCTGATCGTCAACACGGCGAGTGAATGCGGATACACGCCGCAATATGAGGGCCTTGAGGCCCTGTATCGCGAGTTCAAGGACC
>CAZLJG010000314.1:0-4022 GCA_964559545.1 uncultured Solibacteraceae bacterium
GTGGTGGAATGGCGCGGCAGGCATCGGCACGCTGGTGCTGGCATTTGTCGTGGGTCCACGTATCTGGACGCTGGCCTCCGCGCGTGGATACCTGACCGTCGGCGATTTCCTGGACGATCACTTCGGTCGCCAGGTTCGGCTGCTCGCGACCGCGATCATCTGGTTTGGCAGCCTGTCAATTTTCGCCGCGCAGATCATCGGCGCGGCGGCCGTGCTCAAGGTCGCCGGCGGTGTGTCCTTCACCACTGGCGCGCTGGTGTCGGTGGGCGTGATGACGGCGTATTTTGCGCTCGGGGGACTCCTCAGCTCTGCGTGGGTCAATCGTGTTCAACTGCTCGTCATCCTCGCAGGGTTTGCTCTCGCCGTGGTCTTTGCGCTGGGTCGCGCCGGCGGCGCGGCGGTCGTCGCCGACGCCGTGCCGGGCACAACCTTTTTCACTGGCATCTCGCCGGCGGCCGGGTGGCCGCTGCTCTTCCTGGCCGCGCCGAACTTCTTCCTGTCACCTGGGTTGATTCAGCGGGCGTATGCGGCGCGATCGATATCTGCACTGCGTACGGGGATCGGATGGTGTGGGGTCGCGTTGCTGGTGTTCGCCTTCGCGCCGGTCGCGCTGGGCATGTCTGCGCGCGTCCTGCTGCCCGATCTGGCGGGCGAACCGCTGCAGATGATCCTGCCCACGCTGCTGGCTGAAGCGGTGCCGACAATGGTGGGCGCGCTCGCGCTGGCGGCGGTGTTCTCCGCGGAAATCAGCTCAGCTGATGCCGTGCTCTACATGCTGTCCACGTCGGGTGCCCGTGACATCTATCGTGGCGTGTTCAAGCCCGATGCCACCGACGCGCAGCTGCTGCGCGCCGCACGCATCACCGCCGTGCTCGGCGGCATCGGCGGGTTCATTCTGGTCTTTTATTACGAGTCCATCTACGCCGCGCTCGGGGCGTTCTATAGCGTGGTGGGTGTCACGCTGCTGGCACCAGTGCTTGGCGGCCTGTTCCTGCCCCGCGGCGGTCGTCCCGCGGCCATGGCATCAATCGTCGTGGGGATTGCTGCGCTCTATGGCAGTCCGGCGTTTCTGCCCGCCGGCACGTGGGTGACATCGTCGGTGGTCTGTCTCACCGCCAGTGTCGCGACCTACCTGAGCGTCGCAGCCATCAGTGCCCGTCCTCGATGACCTTGGTGGCGGCCTCGTCGATCTCTTTTGGTCCCTGCTTGCGGGCGATGTAGTACGAAATGCCGAAGATCACGACGATGAGGCCCAGGGACAGGGTCTTGGGAATCGTGAACGTGATCCAGTGCATCTGGTGGGCGTACTCGACGAACAGTTTGATCGCGACCCACGCGATGATCACGAACGCACCATCCACGAGTGCCGGGTACTTCTGGACCAGCGTCAGCAGCTGACCGATGACCAGCCGCATCGCCACGATTCCGAGAATGCCACCCGTGATGATGACCCACAACTTCGGGGACATCGCGACGGCGACCAGAATGGAATCGATCGCAAACACGATGTCGGTCAGTTCCACCTTGACGACCGTGGCCCAGAAGGCGGAGAGCCCGAACATCGCCTTCGCGGGCTTGATGGTGCCGCGCTCCTCGTCGGAGCTCCGGAAGAAGTGGGCGTACGAGAGATACATCAGGTACGCGCCGCCGATGAGCTTGACCCAGGAGTACTCGATCATCTGCGCGGCGAAGACGATCGCGACAATGCGGAAGAAAAACGCGCCGAGGATGCCGTAGCGCAGCGCCTTCCGCTGTTGTTCCCGCGGGAGGCTCAGGACGAGGATCGCGAGCACGAGCGCGTTGTCCGCCGACAACAGCCCCTCGAGCAGGACGAGCAGGCCGATGGTGATGAGGTCTGCGAACTGAAAATCAATTGCCACGCCCCTTCAGAATATCTGAGCTCGGAGGTGATTTCGGGATGCGGGCCTGTTTCCCCAAAATCACCTCCGAGCTCATTTTTGACCGTGTATCACAACATTGACACGCCGCGAGTCAAGTCCTAGACTTGATCCATGGCAGAGTTCTTCCTCATCAGCATGGCCGCCGAGACGCTGAAGATGCATCCGCAGACGCTGCGGAAGTACGAGCGATTGGGCCTCGTGCGACCACGCCGTACCGGTGGCGCGATGCGCGTGTACACCGAGGACGAGATGGCCCGGTTGCGGTTTATCAAGATGCTGGTGGAAGACCTCGGCATCAACCTCGCCGGGGTGCAGCGGCTGTTGTCGGTGGCGGATGTCGCCCATCGCATCCGGCCGCTGGTCGCTGAAAGCCGGCAGCGATCGCAGAGTGATTTGGCGCGCCGGATGAGCGCGGAACTTGACGAGTTGTTCCGCACGCTCGGCTTGCACGACTGGCAGTAGGAGACGACGTGGATTTTAAGGACTATTACGCCGTCCTGGGGGTGCCGAAGACGGCGTCCGAGGCGGACATCAAGAAGGCGTATCGGAAACTCGCCCGCCAGTTTCATCCGGATCTCAATCCGGGCAACAAGGCGGCCGAGACGCGCTTCAAGGAGATCAACGAGGCCAATGAGGTGCTCGCGGATCCGGCCTCGCGGCGGAAGTACGACGAGTTGGGCGCGAACTGGCGGCAATACGAGAACGCACCGCCCCCCCGCCCGGGTGGTGGCCCGCGGTCGCAGACGCGCACGATGACACCCGAGGAGATGCAGGACCTCTTCGGAGGAGACGGCAGCTTCTCGGATTTTTTCACGACGTTTTTCGGCAACGGTGGCGGAGCGCAGGGTGCACGACAGACGCGGTCCCCGCGGGGACGTGACGTCGAGTCGCCGCTGACGCTGACACTCGACGAAGCGTTTTCAGGTGCGACGCGGCACCTCGAGCTCCAGCGGGACGGCAAGCCGCACCGCGTGGAAGTGCGAATCCCCGCCGGCGTCCGCGAGGGTTCGCGGGTGAAGGTGCGCGGCGAGGGAGAGCACGGCGGCAAGGGACAGCCCGACGGCGACCTGTACCTCGTCGTCCGCATAGCCCCGCACGCGCGATTTGAGCGGCGCGGACAGGACCTGCACACACGGGTCGCCATCCCGATTCCGACAGCGGTGCTCGGCGGCGACATCGCGATCACGACGCTGGGGGGCACCTCCCTGCGTCTGCGTGTTCCGGAACTCACGCCCTCGGGTCGCGTGTTCCGGCTCAAGGGGCACGGCATGCCCGCGCCTCGAGAACCCGAGACCCGTGGCGATCTGTTTGTCACGGTGGATTTGCAGATTCCAGCAACGCTCTCGCCAGAAGTTCGGGAGCACTATCAGGCGCTGGAGAAACTCGCAGGTGGGTCATGAATCTGAATCGGTACACGGAAAAAGCACAGCAGGCCATCCTCGCGGCGCAGCAGACCGCAGAACGCAGCGGCCACCCGGAGATCCTCCCGGAGCATCTGCTCGCGGCACTCGTCACGCAGTCGGACGGCATCGTCCCAGCCGTGCTCGGCAAGATGCAGGTCAATGCCCCGGCGATCATCGGCGGCACCGAGGCGCTGCTGAAAGCCCTCCCCCGCACTCAAGGCGGCGCACAGCCCGGCCTGTCGTCGCGTATGCGCGCGGTCTTCACCGCGGCTGAGCAGGAAGCGGAGTCGCTGAAGGATGAATACACGAGCACCGAGCATCTCTTTGTCGCGCTGGCCAACGAAGGCGGTCGCTCCCCGTCCGCCCGGCTCCTTGCGCAGCATGGCGTCACCAAGGACGCGGTGTTCCAGGCCCTGACGCAGGTGCGCGGCTCCCAACGTGTGACCGATCAGAATCCCGAGGGCAAATATCAGGCGCTCGAGAAGTACGGCCGCGACCTCACCGATGCCGCACGCAAAGGCAAGCTCGACCCGGTCATCGGCCGGGATGAAGAGATCCGTCGGGTCATTCAGGTGCTGTCGCGCCGCACCAAGAACAATCCGGTGCTCATCGGCGAGCCCGGCGTCGGCAAGACGGCGATCGTGGAGGGATTAGCCCAGCGAATTGTCAAAGGAGATGTGCCTGAAGGCCTGAAGCACAAACGCCTCATCGTGCTGGA
>CAZLJG010000315.1:0-4006 GCA_964559545.1 uncultured Solibacteraceae bacterium
CAGATCATGGCGACCGTGAACGGTCTTCAGATCGGCACCCTGGGGTTTGGCGGCGAAACGTCGCTCATCGGCTGCAAGATCGGCGCGCTGAATCGACTGCCCGCGAGCTTCTTCGTGTCGGTGGCGTACGACTGCTGGGCGTTCCGTCGCCTCGGCGTGCACGTGAACGCGACGACCGGTGCCATCACGAAGTGGCTGTACCGCGATCCTGAAGTGCCCTCGACGCCGATGCTGAAGCCCGGCGAAGCGGGCGGCTTCCCACGCACGGGCCGGGAAGTGGTGTTGCAGGCGCCGATTGACGAAGCGACGATCCGCAGCCTCAAGGTCGGCGACGTCGTACTGATTTCCGGGAAGATGTACACCGGGCGGGATGCCGTGCACCATCACCTCATGCATCACGACGCGCCGGTCGATCTCAACGGTGGCGTGCTCTACCACTGCGGTCCGGTCGTCAAGAAGGACGGTGCCACCTGGACCGTGACTGCCGCAGGCCCGACCACCAGCATGCGCGAGGAGCCGTATCAGGCCGACATCATCGGCAAGTTCGGCATCCGCGTCGTCATGGGCAAGGGCGGGATGGGCGCGAAGACATCAGCCGGCCTGAAACAACATGGCGCGGTGTATCTCAACGCGATCGGTGGCGCCGCACAGTTCTACGCGCGCTGCATCGAAGGCGTGGACGACGTGTCGTTGCTCGAGTTCGGCACGCCCGAAGCCATGTGGCATCTGCGCGTGAAGGAGTTTCCGGCGATCGTCACGATGGACGCGCACGGCAACAGTCTCCACAAGGTCGTGGAAGAAGAGTCCGGCAAGCGGCTCACCGTGTTGAAGGGGTAAGTCCCCTACGCTGGATCGCGCTCGACGCCTTCGTGCGTGATCACCACCGGCTCAATGGCGCCGCTCGCCGAGAACCGCAGCTCATCGATGCACACCACACGTGCGTTCCGATCGGTCTGTCCGAGGGGGCGCCGGTGATAGACGATGTAGTACCTGCCGGAGCGGGGTGAGCGCAGGACCGAGTGATGGCCGGCGCCGGTCGCCACGGCCGGGTCCTGCTGCAGGATGCGACCCGCGCGCACAAAGGGGCCAAGCGGGGATGACGCCACCGCGTAGGCGACCGCATAGTTCGGTCCGGTCCATCCACCTTCGGACCACATGAAGTAGTACTTGTCGTCCTTCCGCAACATCCACGAGCCTTCGACGTACCCCTCCGGCGTGATTTCCTTGTAGAGGGTGCCATCGGCGAGCGGCACAACTCGCGACAGATCGTCGCTCAGCCTGGTGATGTTGCAGTGCCGCCAGCCACCGTAGATCAGATAGATCGATCCGTCCCGGTCTTCGAAGATGTACGGATCGATCGGCTGCGCGCCGTTGTGGAACTTGTCGATCAGCGGCTTGCCGAGCATGTCCTCGAACGGTCCTTCGGGCCGGCGGGATCGCGCTACTCCGAGGCCTCCGGGCTGGTTGTCGTTCTGGATGTCGTTGGCGCTGAAGATCAGGTAATACCAGTCGCCGCGATGCAGAATCGTCGGCGCCCACATCGCGCGTTTGGCCCACGTGACGTTCGCGGCGTCGAGAATGCGCGGATGTTTGGTCCACGTGACGAGATCGGGCGACGAGAACGCATCCAGATACAGCTGCTGGTTGTAGGGCGCGGAGAACGTCGGATAGATCCAGTATGTCGGCTTGCCATCACCGCCTGGCCCGGTCGGAAACACGCGCGATTCCGGATCCGCGTAGTACCCCTCGAAGATGGGGTTGCTGCGACGCTGCGCCGCAAACATGGGGTTGAGCGCGACACCGACACCGGCGGCCATCGCCTGAGCGGTGAAGGTGCGACGTGTGATGACAGCCATGGGTCAGCGCTCCATTGCCTGGGTGATCAGGCGTTCCAACGCGGCGGAGAAATCCGCGCGCGCGTCTGCGACGTGCATGTGGACCACATGCCGGCCGTTCGCACACAACGCCTCGTAGTCGCCGAGGGCCTGCGCATGTTTGAGCCGGCTGAACGTGTAGTCCGCGTCAGGCACCGGCGTCTTCGAGCCGTCGTCGGCCGTGAGCAGGAGGAAGAGGCCGGCGTTGGTGCCGCCCTTGTGGAACTGACCCGTTGAGTGGAGGTACCGGGGGCCTGCGCCATATGTCGTGGCGGCTTTGGTGCGGCGGCGTATGGCGGCGCGCACGCGTGAGACTGCGCTGTCGCGATTGGCATCCTGCGGCATGTAGTCGAGGATGGCGACAAAGCCGCCCGCGGCGCTGACGCCGTCGGGACGATATGACCGGCCGAGCACGCCATGCCGCTCGACGAGGGGGGGATCTATGGGCAGCGGCTCGCCGCGCGACAGCAGCGCCTGCGTGCGGGACTTCGCATCCCGCACGTTGGGCTCGTCAAACGGGTTGACGTCGAGCAGGATGCCCGCGATCGCCGTCGCGAATTCCCAGCGATAGAACTCCGCGCCGAGATGCGCCGGCGTGCTTTGCAGATGCAGGACGGGATGGCCGGCGGCAGCCAAGCCCTGTCGGCGCGCCACCGCCGTCGAATCCGCCGGATCCGCGACGAGCACAAAAGCGCGGTCTGTGCCGTACTCCGCGAGGTCGGTGGAGGCAGGTTCGTCCACGATCGGCAACACGCCTGTGCCGAGTTTGCCGGTGCTCTCAGCGACCAGCTGTTCGACCCACAATCCGAGAGCGGCCATCGAGTCCGGCAGCAGTAACGTGAGCTTGTCCCGGCCGGCCTTCGCCTGCGTTGCCATGAACTCGCCGAGCACCACGCCGGCGTTGTCATCCGCGTCGTCGCCATCAAGGCGACACGCGGCCACCATCGTGTCCGCCGAGTCGAGCAGCGACGCCGGGTCGATGCCCATCAGCGCGGCCGGCACCAATCCAAACAGCGACAGCGCCGAGAAGCGGCCACCGATGTCAGCGGGATTGATGAATGTATGTCGATACCCGTGTGTGGCGGCATGCGCGCCGAGCGACGTCTCCGGATCGGTGATGGCAATGAAGTGCCGGCCAGGTGACGTGATACCTGCGTTCGCCACCCAACTGCGGAAGTACGCCTCCAATGCGGTGACCTCAATGGTCGAACCGCTCTTGCTGGCGACGATAAAAAGGGTGGTCGCGGGCGTGAGCGCATCCGACACCTGACGAATTGCGCGTTCGTCTGTGGTGTCGAGCACGTGCACGTGCGGGCGCATGGCGGCCGGTGCCAGTGTCTGGCGCAACACCTCCGCACAGAGGGAGCTGCCGCCCATGCCGAGCAGGCACAACGACGTGAATCCGTCGGCTTGCACTTGTCGCGTGACGCGCGTGATGTCGTCGAGATGGGCGCGCATGGCGGCCGGGGCATCGAGCCAGCCCAATCGGCCTTCGATCGCCGCCCGCACCGCCGGGTCCGTCGCCACCGAGAACACCGAGGTGTCCTTGTTCCACAGTCGTGTCACGACGTTGTTGGTCACTTCGCGCGCTCCAGTCGCTGGTTGATCACGAGCATCTTCAGTTCCGTCATCTCTTCAATCGCCCACCGCGGACCTTCGCGTCCCGTGCCGGAATCCTTGATGCCACCGTACGGCAACGAGTCCATGCGGTAGGTGGGCACATCGTTGATCAGCACCCCGCCGACGTCGAGTCGATCAAACGCGGTCAATGCGGCGCCGAGGTTTTCGGTGAAGATCCCCGCCTGCAACCCGTATCGCGAGTTGTTGACCTCGGCGATCGCATCCTCCACCTTCGAAAAGCGATACAGACCGACGATCGGCGCGAACACTTCGTCGCGGCAGAGGGACGCGTAGGCCGGGATGTTCTCGACCACGGTCGGTGCATAGATCGACGGCGTCAGTTTGTGGCCGCCGGTCAGCACCCGTGCGCCATCAGCCACGGCATCACGCACCCAGGCGTCGATGCGGTCCACATCCCCGGTGGTGATCATCGGGCCGAGGTCATTGGCCGGGTCGCGCGGGTCACCCACCTTGAGGGCCGCGACCGCAGTCGTGAGCCTCGCGGAGAACGT
>CAZLJG010000316.1:0-3935 GCA_964559545.1 uncultured Solibacteraceae bacterium
CCGCTCTCCCAGCGCTCGACCCGCGCCGCGATGCGCATGACGCCGCGCAGCATCGCGGACTGGAGGGATTCGCTGAGGGTCATTTCCGCCAGAAGACCGCGTGGTGGTCGACGGTCTCAAGCGGCGTCGTGATCCCGTGTTCGGCCCGGTACGCCTCCACCGCCTTTCGGCAATCGGTGAACGACGAGAAGTCGTCAACGATGCAGAAGCCGCCTGGTGACAGCTTCGGGTAGAGGTGGGTGAGGGCGTCCATCGTGGAGTCAAAGAGGTCGCCGTCGAGACGCAGCAGCGAGAGGGTGTCGGTCGGCACCGTCGGCAGGGTGTCGGCGAAATAGCCCTTCACGAAGACGACCTGGTCGTCGAGCAAACCGTACCGCGCAAAGTTCGACCGCACCCCGTCGAGGCTCGTGTCCCGGCTGGGGACGGCCATCTTGTCGCCGTTCTGCAGGATCTGCATGACGTAGTCGACCAGATCGTCGCTGGGATTGTCAGTGTCGGGCAGGCTCTTTGAAGGGTTGACCTTCTGCAGCACCTGGAAAAATTCCCGCTGCCAGCCCTTGTGGGGAATGGACGCCGCCCCTTTGAGGGCCCACTGCACGACGGCGGGTGGTGGTGTGGTCGGCTGCGCGACAAAACTGTCACACACGAAGACGCGTCGCGTGGTGTCGTGGTGCGCTTTGAGAATCGCCCGCATGAAGATCGTGGCGCCGCCACCGAGGACGCCTGTTTCGATCACGTCACCGGGGATGTTCCGCGCCAGCACCTCTTCGAGACACGTCTGGATGTTGGTGAGGCGCTTCAGGCCGATCATCGTGTGCGCCGCCGTCGGCCCGTCTTCGCCGGTGACGCGTTTGTCGAGGTGGAAACGATCCGCGGCGGTGATGCGCTTCGCGGTGCGATCAAAAATCCAGGACGGGATGTCCTCGTACAGGATGTTGGCCACAGCGCGCTTCATCAAATCGAGATACAGCGCTTGGGGGGAAGCATCCTGCGGCAGCGGCCCGAGATCATGCTCCAAGTACGACGCGGGCGAAGTCGGCGACGCGACACTCATACGAGAGGAGGATTATACATATAATCCTCCGTGTCTTTTGTGGTGAGGGTGCAGAACTGATGCGACTGCTGGGTGTGACATTCCTGAGTGCGTTCGTGTTGTTCGTCTGGGGTGCGGTCTCGTTGCTGGCGATTCCCTGGCACGATGCGGTGGTGCTGAAAGTGCAGGACGAAGCCGCGGTGCTCTCGGTCCTGGCGCAGCACGCGCAGGCACCGGGCGTGTACTCGGTGCCGGTCAATCACATGGAGTACACCGCGACATCGCCGTTTGCCATGGTGATGTATCGGCCGGGCGGCATGGGGATGGCACCGGGCGCCGTGATGGGCGTGAGTTTTCTCACGTATTGGTTCGCCACGATTGTTGCCGTGCTGCTTCTCCGTCGCACGGCCGGATTGACGTTCACCGGCCGTGTGCTGTTTGTGGTCGGCCTTGGTGTCTTCGCGTCGCTGGTGTCCCACATGCACTACTGGACGTGGATGGGGGCGAGCACCGGGTTCACCCTGATGGCCGTGTTCGATCTGCTCGTCGGCTGGGGACTTGCCGGCCTCGTGCTGGCCCGCTGGGGTACGGACGACCGGAGGGTGGCATGACACGCGCCGACGTGTTCGCCGTGGTGACCGAACAAATTCTCGAGGTGCTGCCGGATCTCGACCCGTCGCTCATCCGTGAAGACCGGAGCCTCAAGGACCTGGGAGCCAACTCCATCGATCGCGCCGACATCACGCTGCAGACAATGGAGCGGCTTGGTGTGAGGTTTCCCCTTGCTGAACTCGCGGGCGTGTCGAACCTGCGCGGCCTTGTCGATGTCCTGGTCGCCAAACGTTCGTGAGGGTTGACGTGCCGGTGGCGGTGACCGGCATCGGTGTGCTCACGCCTGTGGGCATTGGAGTGGACGCGTTCACCCGCGCGCTGCAGCAGGCGGCTCGCGGCGTGACGACCGAGGGCGTGATGCGCCTGCCCCGAGTGGATCCGATCGCGGAGATGACCGCGCGTGGTGCGTCACGTGACGCGGTGGCGCATGCCGGCCGTGTCCTGCGGCGCGCCACGTATCCGGTGCAGGTGTCGGCCAGCGCGGCCCTCGAGGCGTGGCAACACGCCGGCCTGCTGGACGAGTCGCCGTATGCTCCGGAAGACGTGTCGCTGGTGGTGGGCGGCAGCAACCTGAACCAGCGCGGCACCTGGGACCTGACGGCCGCATATGCGTCCAAGCTGGAGTTTGTGCCGCCCAGTCACGGCCTGCACGTCATGGACACCGATCATGTGGCCGTCATCAGTGAACTGCTGCAGGTGCGCGGTGAGGGGATGACGATCGGGGCCGCGTCGGCCAGCGGCACCGCCGGTCTGCTGCACGGGTGCCGGCTGGTGGCGGACCGGCGGGCGAGAGCGTGTATCGTGGTGGGCGCGATGACCGACCTGTCCCCGCTCGAGTGGCACAGCCTGCTCAACATGGGGGCCATGTCACCCAACGGCGAGTGTCGCCCCTTTGATCGCGATCGGCAGGGATTTGTGTACGGCCACAGCAGCGCCTGTCTGATCCTCGAGCCGATCGACGACGCGCGCGCGCGGGGAGGCCGGATCCTCGCCGTGATTCGGGGCGGCGCCCAGTGTCTCGACGCCAATCGGTCGAGCGACCCGCGGCGCGACGGGGAAGTCCGCGTCATGCGCCAGGCGCTGGCCGATGCCGGCGTCACGGCGGAGGACATCGACTACGTCAACACACATGGCACCGGGTCCGTCGTGGGTGATGCCGTCGAAGCCGAGGCGCTGGCCGATGTGTTTGGAGACCGGTTGCCGGATGTCTGGCTCAACGCCACCAAGGCGCTGACCGGCCACGGATTGACGGCCGCCGGCATGGTCGAAGCTGCCGCCGTGGTCATTCAGCTGGCGGGCGGATTTCTGCACGGCAACCCGGCCCTCGAGCATCCGATCGGCCCGGGCAAGTGGGTGCCGGCCGCTGGGAGTCAGGCTGCGTGTCGCCTGGCGCTGAGCAACAGCTTTGGATTCGGCGGGATCAATACCGCTGTGGTGATAGAGCGGGAAGCAGGGAGTGTGACGGTGTGAGTGTCGGGATCGAAGCGATCAACGCCTACTGCGGGCGGACGTTCATCGATATTCGTGAGCTGTTCGAAACACGCGGCCTGGACATGGAACGGTTTGCGAACCTGATGATGGAACGCAAGTCGGTGAACCTGCCGTGTGAAGACCCCGTCACGCTGGCCGTCAACGCCGCAAAGCCGATTGTGGATGCGCTCAGTGCGGAAGAGCGCAGCCGGATCGAACTGCTCATCACCTCGACCGAGTCCGGTCTCGACTTCGGGAAGTCGCTCAGCACATACATTCACGATTATCTCGGACTCAGCCGCAACGTCCGCCTGTTCGAGGTCAAGCAGGCCTGTTATGGGGGGACGGCGGCGTTTCACATGGCGGCCAACACCATCGCGTCCGGCGCGTCACCAGGCGCCAAAGCACTGGTGATTGCGACCGACATCGCGCGCGCGGCCGCGAAGGGGACGTACGGCGAGCCCTCACAGGGTGTCGCGGCCGTGGCGATGCTCGTCAGCGACACGCCGACGATCGTCGCCCTCGACCACGGGGCCTCCGGCTGTTACGGCTACGAGGTCATGGACACCTGTCGGCCGTTGCCGGAACTGGAAACGGGGGATCCGGACCTGTCGATCCTCGCGTACCTCGAGTGCGTGGAAGCCACGTTTCGCGCATACGGCGAGCGGGTCGACGGCGCCGACTACGCGACGACGTTTGACTATCTGACGTTTCACACACCGTTTGCCGGCATGGTCAAGGGGGCGCACCGCCATGCGATGCGCAAGTTCACCCGCACACCGGCCCCGCAGGTTGAGCAGGATTTTCAACGGCGTGTGGC
>CAZLJG010000317.1:0-3930 GCA_964559545.1 uncultured Solibacteraceae bacterium
GGCGCCGCCGTTGGCGGTGCGCGTGCAGATCTCGTCGAGCTTGGCCTGCGAGAGCTTGCCCATCGCGACCAGTTCGGTCAGCGGAATGCCGGCCACTGTCGAGAAGCGCGGCAGCGGCACCATCGTGTCGCCGTGGCCACCGAGCACAAACGCGTGCACGTTTTCCACCGACACACCGAGTTCCATGGCGATGAACGTGCGCATGCGGGCGGAGTCGAGCACACCGGCCATGCCCACCACGCGCTCACGCGGGAATCCGCTCAGGCGATACACGGCCTGGCACATCGCGTCGAGGGGGTTGGCCACCGGCACGATGATGGTGTTGGGCGAATACTTCACCACCTGCTCCACCACCGACTGCATGATCTTGTAGTTCACGTTCAGCAGGTCGTCGCGGCTCATGCCCGGCTTGCGCGGCACACCGGAGGTGATGACGACGACGTCGGAGTCAGCCGTCGCGGCGTAATCGGACGTGCCAATCAGGCGCGTGTCCGAGCCATCGATCGGGCAGGCCTCATAAATATCGAGCGCAATGCCCGCGGCCTTTTCGGCCGCGATGTCCACGACGACGACATCGGCCAGTTCCTTCACCGCGATGGCCCGTGCCACCGTCGCGCCCACGTTCCCGGCGCCGCCTACGACTGTTACCTTGCGATTCATCTGTGTCTCCTCGTCTTACAGTCTCTTGATCACGGCGTCACCAAACGCCGAGCAGCTCAATTCGGTCGACCCCGGGATCATGCGCGCGAGGTCATACGTCACTTGTTTGTCGTCAATGGCCTGCTCGAGGCCCTTGATGACCAGGTCCGCCGCTTCGGTCCAGCCGAGGTAGCGGAACATCATCTCGCCTGAGAGGATCACCGACCCCGGGTTGACCTTGTCGAGGTTGGCGTACTTCGGCGCCGTGCCATGTGTGGCTTCAAACACCGCGTGGCCTGTCACGTAGTTGATGTTGCCGCCGGGCGCGATGCCGATGCCGCCGACCTGCGCTGCGAGTGCGTCGGAAATGTAATCGCCATTGAGGTTCAGCGTCGCAATGACGTCGTAGTCGGCCGGGCGCGTCAGAATCTGCTGCAGGAACGCATCCGCGATGACGTCCTTGATCACGATGCCGTTGGGCAGCGTGCACCAGGGACCGCCGTCCAGCTCCACGGCGCCGAACTCGCGTTTGGCGAGGTCGTAGCCCCAATCACGGAAGCCGCCTTCCGTGAACTTCATGATGTTGCCCTTGTGCACGAGCGTCACGCTCTTGCGGCCGTTGGCGACAGCGTATTTGATGGCCGCGCGAATCAGCCGTTCACTGCCCTCACGCGACACGGGCTTCACGCCAAATGATGAGGACCCCGGGAACCGCACTTTCTTAAACAGCTTTGGAAAAGAGGCTTCGAAGACCTGCGCAAACTTCGCCGCATCTTCGGTGCCCGCCTGGAATTCGATGCCGGCATAAATGTCTTCCGTGTTCTCGCGGAAGATCACCATGTCGACGAGGTCCGGACGTTTGACCGGCGTTTCCATCCCGCGGAAGTACCGCACAGGCCGCAGGCATACATACAGGTCCAGTTCCTGGCGCAGCGCCACGTTCAGCGACCGGATGCCGCCACCGACCGGCGTGGTCAATGGTCCTTTAATTCCAACCAGATACTGGCGAAACGCGGCGAGCGTCTCTTCCGGCAGCCACTGCCCCGTTTGTGTGAACGCCTTTTCGCCGGCGAGCACTTCCTTCCACGCAATCGCCTTTTTTCCGCCGTACGCCTTCGCCACGGCGGCATCAAAGACGCGCACACTCGCGCGCCAGATGTCGGGGCCGGTGCCGTCGCCTTCAATAAAAGGAAGGATCGGCTGGTCGGGCACGTTCAGCGTGGTGTCTGTTCGGGTAATCGCGGCGGGAGTCATTCGAGCAAGTCGCTTTCCGAAGATTTAGGTCACGTCCCTGCCAGTTGCGGCGTGAACGTCACGAGATCTTCACAGGATCTGTTGAAAACCGTGTGGAAAAGTCGCCGTCCGGTGGCGTTTCTCCGCGTGTTTCCTATCGCATCAGCGCATTGCACCACACGTGTGCGATCCGCACGGACGCGACAAACGAGCCATTATAACGCGCACGAGTGCACACGTGCATATGGAGCGGCCGGACTTTAGTCCGGCTGTACTGCCGGGCTGAAGCCCGGCAGCTCCAAAGCCCGGCGGCTCCGAGCAGAGCGGCGGCTCCGCTCAGCGCAGCGTGAGGGTTTTTGTGGTGTTGCTGGGTGTGTGGTGCACGTCGATTGAGGTGCTCGACACGCTGACCACGCGGAAGTCCTTGTAGGAATCACCGGACTTCAGAAATTCGATGGCATCACCCCAGGCGATGACGGCCGTCTGGCCCGTCGACTCAGCCATGACGGCGGTCAACGTGGGCCAGGCAATCGCCGGCGCGGCTTCGATGGCCGGTTCCGTTGCGGATTCAGGCGCCACCGGCGTGGCCGTCCGAACACGAGGTGATGGACGCGGCGCGCCAAAACTGAACGGGTCCCTGGTCGGAGAGGGCATCTGCGGCACGTTCGCAAGTTGTGCGCGCAGCCGTTCCACTTCCTGCTCCACTTCGGCCGCAATCGGCGCCATCGCGGTGATTTCGGCCATGTCTTCGGCCGACACGCGCACAGGCGGTGCCGTGGGTGCCGCGGGTGCCGACACCCAGGTCGTCACCAGCACACCGACGCCAAGCAGCAACGCGGAGGTCAGGCGGGGCATATCAAGAATCTGGGCGGATCGTAGCACCGCCATGTAACAACGGCAATGCAACCTCTCGACGCGCCCCAACGGGTTGCGCTAAGATTGCCCGTGCCAGTTGTTGTTCCCACTGGGCTCGGAGTGCACGGTCGGGTCATCGCCATCATCCCGGCCAGATATCAGGCCACTCGTCTCCCTGGAAAACCCCTCGCTGACATCGCCGGACTGCCGATGATTGCGCACGTGTACGCGCGGGCTTCTGAGGCGCGGCTGGTGGACGCCGTCGTTGTGGCGACAGACGACCGCCGAATTGCCGAGGCCGTGAGCGCATTTGGTGGCACCGCCGTGATGACCCGCGCCGACCACCCGTCCGGGACGGACCGGCTGGCCGAAGTGGCGGCCCATCTGGACGCCGAACTGATTGTGAACCTGCAGGGCGACGAACCCCTGCTCGATCCCGCGTCCGTGGATGCTGCGATTGCGCCAATGCTGGCTGACCCGTCGATCGCCATGGGCACCTTGCGGACGCCGCTCGCCCCTGAAGACGCGACCAATCCGAATGTGGTGAAGGTCGTCGTGAATCTTGCCGGCGACGCACTGTATTTCACGCGCGCCGCGGTTCCATATGTGCGCCCGGGCCAGCCCGCCCCGCCGGCCTGGCGCCATCTGGGTCTGTATGTGTACCGTCGCGAAACGTTGCTCCGGCTCGCACAACTTGCGCCGACGCCGTTGGAACAGGCCGAAGGCCTCGAACAGCTGCGCGCGCTGGAACACGGCATCCGCCTGCACACCGTGGCAGTTGCCTCCGCCTCCCCTTCCGTTGATACTCCTGACGACCTGGCCCGGGTCCGCGCGCTGATGGCGGACTCGACTCAAGAGAGAATGACCCCGCATGCGTAACCTAGTGATGTCCCAGTCGAACCCCGATCGCCCCGTCAAATACATCTTTGTCACCGGCGGCGTGGTCTCATCCCTCGGCAAGGGCCTCGCGGCCGCGTCCATCGGCTGCCTGCTCGAAGGCCACGGCTACAAGGTCGCGCTGCAGAAGTTTGATCCGTACATCAACGTGGACCCGGGCACAATGAGCCCCTTCCAGCACGGCGAGGTCTACGTGACCGACGACGGCGCGGAGACGGACCTGGACCTGGGCCACTACGAGCGGTTCACCAACATGGTGGCCACACGGAACAACAACTGGACCACCGGCAAGATCTACGCGTCCGT
>CAZLJG010000318.1:0-3867 GCA_964559545.1 uncultured Solibacteraceae bacterium
GAATTTTCGGGACTCCTGGACCTCTGGACTCCTGGACCCCTGGACCACTAAGCTCTTCACTTCCAGATGGCCGAGCGAACCCTTCCCCACAATCTTGAAGCTGAGAAGAGCGTGCTCGGCGCGATTCTCATCAACAACCAGGCCTTCAACCAGGCCGCCGAAGTCATCGACTCGCAGGACTTCTTCCGTGATGCGCACCGGCGCATCTTCGAGAAGATGGTCGGCCTCACCGACCGGAATCAGCCGGTCGACTTCGTTACGCTGACCGACGAGCTCACGCGATCCGGTGAACTCGAAGAGGTCGGTGGTCCGGCCTACGTCAGCGCCTTGACCGACGGCGTGCCGCGGTCGGCCAACGTCGAATATTACGCCCGCATCGTCAAAGAGAAGTCCACGCTGCGACGCCTGATTCAGGCGTCCAACGAAGTGCTCGTCCGCGCGTACGACGCGGAAGAGGACGCGGACGACCTGCTCGACGAAGCCGAGCGGACGATCTTCTCCATCGCCGAAGGCCGGATGCGGTCCGGCTTTGTGAAGCTGAGCGAACTGGTCGATGGCGGGTACGCCATGCTCGAGCAGTTGCAGGCGAGCCGCGGCCTGGTCACCGGCGTGCCGTCGGGATTTGTCGAGCTGGACGAAATGACGTCCGGCTTCCAGAAGTCCGATCTCGTCATCGTCGCTGCCCGCCCCGCGATGGGCAAGACGAGTTTTGTCATGAACATCGCGCTCAACGCGGCGCTGGAGGCGGGGAAGTCCGTCGGCGTGTTCAGTCTCGAAATGTCGAAGGAGCAGTTGTTCCTTCGTATGTTGACGTCTGAAGCACGGGTCGATGCGCACCGCTTCCGCGGTGGGTTCCTCGGCGAGCAGGACTACGAGCGCCTCAACGGCGCCTTTGCGCGCCTGCACGATGCGAAGGTGTTCATCGACGACACCGCCTCAGCCGGCATTCTTGAAATGCGCGCGAAGTCGCGGCGCCTGAAACTGGAACACGGTCTCGACATGCTCGTGATCGACTATCTCCAGTTGATGCAGGGGCGCGGCCGGTTCGACAACCGGCAGCAGGAACTTGCGTCGATTTCGCGTTCGCTCAAGATCCTTGCGAAGGAGCTTGAGATTCCGATTCTCGCGCTCTCGCAGCTCAGTCGCGCCACAGAAACCCGGTCGGACCATCGTCCGCAGCTGTCGGACCTGCGCGAATCCGGCGCCCTCGAACAGGACGCCGACGTGGTCATGTTCATCTACCGCGAAGAGGTCTACGCCGCGAGCGACGAAGACCGTCGCCCCGAGGTCGAGGGCATGGCCGAGATCATCATCGGCAAACAGCGCAACGGCCCCATCGGCTCGGTGCCGCTCGCGTTCCTGAAGCAGTACACCCGCTTCGAAAACCTGCAGTCCGGCTCGCGGGGCTGACGCCGGTCGGGCCCAGAGATGACGCGCCCCACCGTCGCCCACGTGCACCTGGACGCCATCGTCCACAACTATCGGCAACTCAGCGCCCTCGTTGGCTCGATGGAGCCGCTCCATGACGTGATCTGCGTCGTCAAAGCCAACGCGTACGGGCATGGCGCGACGCGTGTGGCGCTGGCGCTTGAAGGTGTCGGCGCAACGATGTTTGCGGTTGCAGACATTGCTGAAGGCGTGACGTTGCGGGAAGCCGGCGTCACGAAGCCGATTCTGGTGTTTGGCGCGCAGAGTGTGAGTGACCTCGGTGACGTGTTCGCGCATGACCTCACGCCGACGGTGTCCACGCCGTCAGCGGCGAAGGCGATCGAAGCCGCCGCGGCCGCACGCGGTGTGACGATCGGATGCCACCTGAAGATCGATACGGGCATGAATCGGCTGGGTTTCCGCCACGACAATCTCGGTCGCACGATTCCCGGTGTGCTGGCGATGCCGCACCTCAGGATTGACGCGGTGTATACCCACTTCGCGACGGCCGACCGTCCGGAGTCACCGATGTTCGACGAACAGCGGACGCGCTTCGACCGCGCGTGTGCTGCACTTGGCGCGATGGGGCTGCGCCACATCAAACGCCATGCCGCAAACTCCGCCGCGCTCATCCGGGATGCGCGGACGTGGTACGACGCCGTGCGTCCAGGACTCCTGCTGTACGGCGTTGTCCCTCCACCGCTCGCAGCCGCCGACCTCGACCTGCGACCTGCCCTGTCACTGGTCAGCCGTATCGTGGCGGTGAAAGGGGTGCGCGTGGGAGAAGGGGCCGGATACGGATTGACGTGGACCGACAACACGCCGCGGACGCTGGCGATTGTGCCGGCTGGATATGCCGACGGACTCGACACCCGCCTGGCCAATCGTGGCTACGTACTCATCCGCGGGCAGCGCCGGGCGATCGTGGGTTCTGTTTGCATGGACATGATTCTTGTGGACGTCACCGGAATCGACGTGTCGCCTGGAGATGCCGTGGTATTGATCGGATCACAGGGCGATCAGGAAATCACCGCGCGGGAAGTGGCGGCCACCATCGGCACCATCCCGTGGGAAATCATCTGTCGCCTCGGGTCTCGTATAGAGCGGACGTACTGAACCGTGGCCAAGACAATATTCGCCTGTCAGCAGTGTGGTGCGCAGGCACCCAAATGGCTTGGACGATGCCCCGACTGCGGGGGATGGAATACGTACGCCGAAGAGACGTTTGAGAAGCCGGACAAACTCGCGGCGACCCGGAAGGGTGCGGCCGAACCGATGGGGGGCGGCAAGGCGCAGCGCTACGCCGATGTCGAGGCGGTGGTATCCGCGCGATTTACGACCGGCATCGGGGAGTTTGATCGGGTGCTCGGCGGGGGCATCGTTCCCGGGTCGCTGGTGTTGCTCGGTGGTGAGCCAGGCATCGGCAAGTCGACACTCCTGCTGCAGGCGGCCGCGCACTTCGCGCGTGAAGTGGGCCCTGTGTTGTATGCCTCCGGTGAAGAGTCAGAGCATCAGGTGAAGATGCGGGGCGAGCGCCTCGGCGTGGCGGACGCGCCGCTGTATCTCCTCGCGGAAACATGCGTCGAGCGCATCCTCGAGGAAGTGGATCGCCTCAAGCCGTCGCTGCTGATCGTGGACTCCATTCAGACTGTGTTCTCGCTGAAGATGGCCTCCGCGCCCGGAAGTGTGGGACAGGTGCGGCAGGCCGCGACCGATTTCCTGTTCACCGCGAAGGGCCGCAACCTGCCGACGATTGTCGTTGGTCACGTCACGAAGGACGGCGCGCTGGCCGGGCCGAAAGTGCTCGAGCACGTTGTGGATACGGTCCTGTATTTCGAGGGCGACCGCCATCACTCGCATCGTGTTGTGCGTGCCGTCAAGAATCGCTTCGGCGCGATCAGTGAACTCGGTGTGTTTGAGATGACGGGCAGTGGCCTGCAGCCGGTGGCCAATCCGTCCGCGTTGTTTCTGGCGGAACGCCCGGAACAGGTGCCGGGGTCTGCGGTCCTGTGTTGCCTCGAAGGCTCACGGCCGTTTTTGGTTGAAGTGCAGGCACTCGTCAGCAGCGCGACGCTGGGGCAGGCGCGTCGCACCGCAAGTGGCCTCGATCACAACCGCGTGTCGCTGTTGCTGGCTGTGCTCGACAAGCGTGCCGGGCTCTCCTTTGTGACTGACGACGTGTATGTGAATGTCGCGGGGGGCATGACGGTGGATGAACCGGCGGCTGACCTGGCGATTGTGGCCGCCGTCGCGTCGAGCCTGCGGAATCGCCCGCTGCGTTCCAACACCGTGGTGTTCGGCGAAGTCGGACTCGCGGGCGAGATTCGGGCCACGTCGCACGCCCCACTGCGGCTGCGCGAAGCGGCGCAGATGGGATTTACGGCTGCGGTGCTCCCTGAAGGCAATCTTGGCGGTGTCGATCATCCCAAGGGTGTCGAA
>CAZLJG010000319.1:0-3866 GCA_964559545.1 uncultured Solibacteraceae bacterium
CGTCACCCTTCACGGTAGCCATGAGGATGCGGCCCTGCGGCTTCATATCCACACCAGCGGCGATCTGTGCTTCCTTCTCGGCGGCCATGTACGGCTCGAGGTAGGCCACCGCGCGTTTCATGGCGCGCGCGCTCTTCACAACCTGCGGCAGGAACATCTTGCCGGCGCCGAACAGGTCGCCGACGATCTTCATGCCGTCCATCAACGGTCCTTCGATCACTTCAAGCGGGCGCGCGAACTGCTGCCGCGCTTCTTCGGCGTCCACCTCGATGAAGTCCACGACGCCGTGTATCAACGCGTAGGCCAGGCGCTCGCGAACCGGCTTCTCGCGCCACGCCAGATCGGTCTCGCGTTTCTTGCCGGCGCCGCGGACGGATTCGGCAAACGTGACCATGCGTTCGGTCGCGTCGGGACGACGGTCGAACAACACGTCTTCGACGTGTTCGAGCAAGTCCTTCGGAATGTCCTCATAGACGACCAACTGGCCGGCGTTGACGATCCCCATGTCCATGCCGGCCTTGATTGCATGGAAGAGAAACGCCGAGTGGATGGCTTCGCGAACAATGTCATTGCCGCGGAAGGAGAAGGACAGGTTGCTGACGCCACCGCTGATGCGCACGCCGGGGCAGGTGTCCTTGATGATGCGCGTCGCTTCGATGAAGTTGATCGCGTAGCGATTGTGTTCTTCCAGACCGGTGGCAATCGCGAGAATGTTCGGGTCGAAGATGATGTCGGTCGGATCGAAGCCGGCCTGCTCGACCAGGAGCTTGTAGGCGCGCTGACAGATGGAGACCTTACGTTCGGTCGTATCGGCCTGACCTGTTTCGTCGAAGGCCATGACAACCACGGCTGCGCCGTAGCGATGGACCAGCTCAGCCTTTGCGAGAAAGTCGGCTTCGCCCTCCTTGAGCGAAATCGAATTCACGACCGACTTGCCCTGCACACACTTGAGTCCCGCCTCGATGACCGACCACTTCGAGCTGTCGATCATGATCGGCACGCGCGCAATTTCCGGTTCCGTCGCGATGTAGTTCAGGAACGTGGTCATCGCGGCTTCCGAGTCGAGCATGCCCTCGTCCATGTTGACGTCGATCAGGTTTGCGCCACCGCGCACCTGCTCAACGGCCACGCTCGCAGCCTCGGTCCAATTGCCGTCCTTGACCAGCCGCATGAACTTCTTGGAGCCGGTCACGTTGGTCCGTTCGCCGATCATCTGGAAGTTGCTGTCCGGTCGGATGATGAGCAGTTCGAGTCCGGCGAGCTTCGTGAGTGAGCTCGGAGGTGATTTCCGGTCGTCGTCGGTGCCGGAAATCACCTCCGAGCTCATTTTCCTCGGTGGGACCCCCGACACTGCACGGGCGATCGCACCGATGTGGTCCGGCGTGGTGCCGCAGCAGCCGCCGAGGATATTGGCGAAGCCGGAGGCGGCGAAGTCCTTGAGCAGGCGGCCGGTTTCCTCGGGCTGTTCGTCGTATTCGCCGAAGGCGTTCGGGAGGCCGGCGTTCGGGTAGGCGTGCACCCAGCATTCGGCCTGGCGCGAGAGCTCCTCGAGGTACGGGCGCATGTCGGTGGCGCCGAGGGCGCAGTTGATCCCGACACACCACGGACGCGCGTGGGCAATGGAGATGTAGAACGCGTCGATGGTCTGGCCCGAGAGGGTGCGACCGCTGCGGTCGGTGACGGTGACGGAGATCATCAGTGGCAGGCGCACGCCCTTCTCCGCCTGGATTTCTTCGATGGCGACGATCGCGGCCTTGCACGACAACGTGTCGATGATCGTTTCGACCAGCAACAGATCCACGCCGCCGTCGATCAACCCTCGAATCTGGTCGAGGTACCCGGCCTTCAGTTCGTCGAACGTCAGTGCGCGAAAGGACGGGTTGTTCACGTCCGGCGAAATCGACAGCGTCGTGTTGGTGGGTCCGATCGAGCCGGCGACAAACCGCGGCTTGTCTGGTGTCTGCCGGGTGAATTCGTCCGCAGCGTCGCGCGCCACCTTGGCTCCCGCCAGGTTGAGCGCATACACCTCGTGCTCCAGGCCGTAGTCGCGCTGCGACACGATATTGGAACTGAACGTATTGGTTTCGATGATATCGGCGCCCGCGGCCAAGTACTGGCGATGAATCTCGCCGATCACATCCGGGCGCGTCAGCACGAGCACATCGTTGTTGCCCTTGAGGTCTCGCGCGTGGTCCTTCCAGCGATCGCCTCGGAAGTCCGCTTCCCCAAGCTTGTAGCGCTGGACCATTGTGCCCATCGCGCCGTCGAGGACGAGGATGCGGTCGCGCATCAGGGCATCCAAACGGTTCATCGGTTCATCGGTTCCGCGGTTCATCATTTTGTTCCTGAAGCGATCAACACCGCGAAGGGGTCCCCTGTGCGGCGGGCGCCGACACGCACGGTGGTGTGCGTGAAGCCGGCAGTGGTGAGGAGCGATTCGAGGCCTTCGGGGGTGAAACCGAGCCACTGATCGCCAAGTTTGTCCTGCACCCACGTTTCGTCGTGTTTGCGGAGGTCGAGGACGAGGAGGCGTCCTCCCGGTCGGAGAATCCGCCATGCTTCGGTCAGCGCGAGTGCTGGATCGTCGGCGTGGTGCAATGCTTGTGACGCAATCGCGATGTCCACTGAGGCGTCTTTGAGCGGTACCTTCTCGAGCTCGCCGCGCTTCCACACGATGTTCTTCGCGCGACGACGAGTGGCCATGGCTTTCGCGCGTTCAAGCACGTCCGACGACCGGTCGATCGCGTAGACCTTCTTCGCCCACTGCGCCGCTTCGATCGTGAGGTACCCCTCACCACAGCCAAGGTCAGCGACCTCCACCGACGGGAGCAGCAGCCCGAGCGCACGAGACCACGCCGCCCAACTGCGACCGGGCACCAGCTGTGACCGTTCGTTGCCCGCCCCATGCTGATCGAAGTTCTCGCGGCGCACACGACGCACCTCTTCCAACCTCGCATCGTCGGCTTTGGTAGCTGCGGTGGTTTGGGCGAATGTTGCCGACAGCCAGGGCCACAAGGTCTCGAAGGCACCACGGCCGGCCGACACATCGGATGAGAGCCGGTACCACGTGAAGTGGCCGGACTTCTCTTCGCTGACCAATCGCGCGTCCTTCAGCATGCCGAGATGACGGGACACGCCGGACTGGGCCAGTCCCATCACTGCGGTCAACTCCGTGACGTTCAGCGCTTCCTTGGCCAGCACCCTGAGAAGGCGGAGGCGGGCTTCATCGCCCAGGAGCCGCATCAGCGAAGAGGCGTCCTTCATGGCCTTATCATATCCATAAATCTAGATTTATGGATTCTCTATTTTCACGCCGACAATAGCAGGATGTCCGCAGGCCCACCCACTCTTGTCCTGGCCCATGGCGCCGGGGCCGGCCAGCACCACCCGTGGATGCGCCACGTCGCGGCCGGGTTTGAGGCCCGCGGGTTCCGGGTGGTGACGTTCGACTTCCCGTACATGGCTGAGGGCCGCAAGCTCCCCGATAAGGCGCCGGTGTTGGAAGCGGCATTCGTGGACGTGTGGACCCGAGCAGCCAGGGAGGCCACCGGGCCGATGTTTGCGGCCGGTAAGTCCATGGGTGGCCGGATGGCATCAATGGTCGCCGCTCGACAGGGGTTCGATCCCGCACCGACGGGTCTGATCTTCTTTGGTTACCCCCTCCACCCGCCGAACAAGCCCGCTCAACGCCGCGATGCCCATTTACCTGGCATCACGGCTCCCATGCTGTTTCTGCACGGCACGAAGGACCCATTCGGGACACCTGAAGAAATGAACGGGCTGGTTGCAGGTCTTCCCCTCGCGGAACTGCATCTTGTGGACCGGGGCGACCACTCCCTCATCGTCGCTCGAGGCAAGCCCCTCTC
>CAZLJG010000320.1:0-3851 GCA_964559545.1 uncultured Solibacteraceae bacterium
TTTCGTTGAAGGCCACACCGGCAAACGTCGCGATGACTTTCCGCATCTCGCGGTGCAACGTCAGCGCCCCGTCGGGATACGTCGGGCCCAGCACCTTCTTCGCAAACCGGCGGAATTTCAATGGGTTCGCCGCCGTGGCCGCCATCGACGAGATCATCGTCGGCAAAAACTGCCCGAAGTGTGAGTCGGTGAACGCGTGCATGGCCTGGCCGCCGTCGATCCGCAGCGCCCGGACATGGCCGTCGCGCGTGACCTGGATCTGGCCGGTGTGGCAGGCCGCGCAGGTCACGTCGAGCAGTTCCTCGTTCAACGAGGTATCGAAGTGTTTGGTGAAGCCGACCGGCAGAAGATCCGGATTGAGCGGCGTCGGCTCATCGTCCACAAGGAATCCGTACCGGCGCATGACGGCCGGGTCGGTGAGGCGCTGTTTGCCGAGCGGCATCTCGAGGTTCACGAACCAGCTGTAGCGGAGGTTCTTGAGGCCGGCGCCCTGTGGCGTGTAGTAGTACGACTGGCGGTCCTCCGCCTGCAGACCGGCGCCCCACCCGCGGTCGGCGTACAGGACGGCGGCATGTGGTTCCTCGGGCAACATGCCGCCTCCAAAATGGAGGTACGCCGATGTGGCGAGCGCACCGGCCATCACCAGGCCGAACACACCAATCGCCGCGAACATCGCGCCGCGGAGCACCGTGCGCAGCGACAGGCGGCCGACCCAGGTGCCCAGCGGTGGTGCCGGCGCAGGCAGCGGCGCGCCGCCGCGTGACGCCGGCTGTGCCGACGGATCAACGACCACCATTGGCGCTGCCGCGGACGCAGGCAACCCGAGTCGCGTCTGCCGGCTCGAGCTTTCCGCAAACCATCGGGCCCGGTTGATGCTGCCGAGTGGGTGACTCTCCGGTGTCGAGTGTTCGGTCACGTCGATGTAAAACGCCTCACACTCGGCGGGCGACAACTGGGAGTTGGGTTCGAGGGTCAGTCTTCCGACGGTGTGAAACGGCGCCTCCGCCTCCGGCCACTCGATGCTCGCGTTTTCGCACCAGAACGTCGCATCGTGCGTCTTGCCCTTGTGACGCATCCGGTCCGTGTCGAGGAACTGGAGGCCGAAGTCGAACGCGATCGGCTGACTGCCACCCTTGAGGTGCGCGATCAGTTCGTCGCGCAACATGTTGTCGCTCTTCGCCGGCGTGCCGGCCGGATTGGACGAGTTCGCCGTCGCCGAGTACTTGATCGCGTCGTCGTCGCCATGGCGGAAGGGGACACCGCTCCAATACCGCATCGACTGATACGGGCGCACGGAGTCCTTCTTCTGTTTCTTCGCGTATCCGCCGGTGCGGATCAGGCCCATGAACTCGGACGGTGAGAGGCTGGCGAGCGCCTTGAGCTTCTTCCACGTGCTCCCGGCCTCAAGCACGCGCATCAACGTCGCAAATGTGTGCGCATCGTTGATTGGGAACGTCGTAGCGTTATTCATCGAGAAGTCCACGCGGGTCGCGTCGGGGCCGAGCACACCTGCGGGGACGGTGACGGCGAACGACATGGCGCGGACGTCCGGGGTGTAGTCGGGCTGCAGCGTGGACTCGGCGTTGGCGAACCGGATGGTCGCGGGATACACGCCGGGTTTGGCGTACAGGCCTTTGGCGAGTCGAGCAGCCAGGTCGGGGGAGCCGGCCGTTTTCGCAAGGTCGAAGACCTCGAATGTGCCTCTCACGCACAGGCCCTTGGTGTGGGTGCCCCGGCCCAGCGGCCGGTTCTGCGCTGCGGCGAACCGCTTCTGGGCGGCGAGGATGCCGGTGACGATCTCGCGGATATCGTTCGTTTCAGTCGCCAACAACTGCTCGAATGTCTTCATCGCTCGCTCATCCCATCTCGGACAACAACGTCCGGGCTTGCACCATGTCTGCGGTGTGGAGTCCTTCGGTGAACCAGTTCACGACGGGCAGCAACACGGCGCGCCCCTCGTCGGGACGTCCGGTCGCCGCCAGTCGTCGCGCGAGCGCCGTCGCGGCGCGCAACTCGAATCCCTTCGCGTCCATGCCGCGCGCGAGCTCCACGGCCGTGCGGAGGCACGCGTCACCTTCCGCTTCACGACCGTCACGAATCAGCAGTTGGCCCTTGATGCGGCTCAACTCGTGCTGGAACCCGTGTTCGCCTGAAGCTTCCGCGTAGGCCAGCGCCTCATCAATAATCGCGAGTCCCTCGGGCACCAGGCCCGCGCGCCAATACACATCCGCCTGCATCGACAGGAACATCGTGCGGACAAGGCCGGACCGGAGCTCTGCCAACGTGCGGAGGCTGCGGTCGAGTTGCTCCCGGCCCTCGTCGAGACGCCCCTGCTGTGCCGAGGCGTAACCCTGGAACGCACGGCCCCATTCGGCTTCCTGCGGAAACTCGTACTCCTCACACAGCGAGAAGATCTCGGCGGCGATGGCCTGGGCCTCCTCGGTGTCGCCCCGGTACGCCCGGATGCCCGCCGCGACGAGGAGGGCGAAGACCAGTGTGACCGGCTGGCGCTGCGACCGGCTGATGGCGATCGTTTCGAGGCTGCGGGCCAGTGCCTGATCCGCGTAGCCGAGCGCCCACAGCGGACGTGCCGACATCGCGCGCGCGACCATGCCCGGATCGATGCCGAACATGGCGTTGTAGGTCGAGTGCCGATTGGGGTCGTGCAGCGACCGGGCCTTCTCGAGTTGCTGCGTCGATTCGTGCAAGCGGCCGAGCGCTTCGTTTGTGACGCCCGACACATGGTTGACCGACATCAGGAACGCCGTCTCAGGCGATCCGCTCGCCATCGTCGTCAACGCCGGGATCTGGTCAACGACCGCGGGCAGATTGCCGCGGATCATGTTGAAGAACACGAGATTCCACACCACCGGAAAGACTTCAGGCGGATCTTCGAGTTGCTGACAGATCTGGCGCGCGCGGTCGAAGGTCGGTTCCAGTTCCGGCGCCGCCCAGCCTTTGACAAAGCGAAGCGCGAGGCCGCGGATCATCAGGAGGCCCAGTTCCAGTTGCAGCGTGCTTGGATCTGCGGGAAGTCCCTTCAGCCCTTTCAGTCCCCGGTCCGTGAGTGAGAGGGCTTCGCGGAACGCGAACAGGCCCACTGCACGCATGGCCGCGGCCGCTGAATACTGCGCGGCCAACTGGAATTCCCTGGCGGCATCGAACAACACCGCCAGGCGGCCGGCGACATGCGATACATCCGCGCCGTGATGCGCCGCCAGCGCCCGGGCGGTCTTGCCGCTCAGTGACGCCCGTCGCGTCGGCTGCAGCGAGGCGTACAACACGTTCTGATACAGGACGTGCACGAACCGGTACCGCAGCGTCAGTGTGCGGTCCGGATACTCATGTTCTTCTTCGCGCTGCACGAAGACGTGGACCTTCTCGAGGATTTCCAGTTGTTCTTCGACATCCGCCGGGTCCATGTCGAGCGCTTCGCCGAGCACCGTGGAATCAAATTCCTGTCCCTGCACACAGGCGCCGAGCAGCAGCTTCCGGCTCGCCTCGTCCACACGTTCGATCTTCCGGGCGATCATGCCCTTGACCGACTCCGGCAGGTCTCTGGAGCCATCGGTGGCCGTTCGCGCGGCCTCCCACCGTCCATCCACCTGCACGATGGTGCCGGTGTCGCGCAGATACCGCACCAGGTCGGCCATGAACAATGGACTGCCTTCGGTGCGCGCATGAATGGAATCAACGAACTCGTCGGAGAGGCGGTGTCCAGGAAACTGAAGGGCGAGATACCGCGCGACGTCGTCTCGTGTGAGGAACGAGAGACTGATTTCCTCGTAGGCACCGCGCGACTGCAGGTCGTTGCGGATGGCCAGGAACGGGTGTTTGGCCAGCGCCATGTC
>CAZLJG010000321.1:0-2152 GCA_964559545.1 uncultured Solibacteraceae bacterium
CCCGGATCAATGTTGATGAGGCGCGGCATCTCACGGTAGGTGCGTTCGTAGCCCGTGTAGAAGTGGAGGGAGTTCTTGATGATCGGCCCGCCCACCGTGGCGGTGGCAATGTTGAGCGAGTTGTCCGGGCGCGTCGCGTCGGTTCTGGGTCCCTGGAAGAAGAACGGGAACGCCGACCACGACTTCTCGCGCCAGCGGTAGCCGACGTCGCCGCGGAAGGTGTTGGTGCCCGACGGCGTGACGGCGTTGTAGACCAGCCCCGTCGTGTTGCCGAATTCGGGCGCGAAGCCGGACGTGACGACCTGCACTTCACGCACCATGACTTCCGACATCGGCATCATGCGCAGACCCGCGCGGTCGCGCTGGGTGTTGGTGTTGCCGTCCACCTGGTAGTTCACGCGCAGGGCCTGGCCGTTGACGCTGAAGCGCGGCACGCCGAACTCGTTGTTCTCCGTGCCCGTGACGCCGGGCTGGAGCAGCGCGAAGTTGTAGGGGTTGCGCGAGACGTTCGGCAGGTTCGCGATTTCACGGGCGTTGATGTTGCGCCCGACGTCCGTCTTGCCGAGGTCCACGACCGGCGCGTCAGCGCTGACGGTGACCGATTCGGTCATCCCGCCCACGCGCAGCGCGATGTTGAGCACGACCGTCTGGCCCGCGACCAGCCCGATCCCGGTCTGTTCAAATTTCGAGAAGCCCGACAGCTCCGCCGAGACCGTAAACCGGCCCAGCTGGAGGAGCGGCGCGCGGAACACGCCCGTCTCGTTGGTCACGACCACGCGCTGCGTGCCCGTGTCGGTGTTGGTCACCGTGACAGTGACCCCCGGCAGCACCGCGCCGGACGCATCCTTGACCGTACCTTCGATCGTGCCGTTGATAGCCTGGGACTGGGCAAACGCCGAGCCCGTCAGGGCACCAAACGCGACCAGCGCCAGCGCACAGAGACGCCGCAATTGCATCACTCTTCCTCCTCGGTCTGACTTCCTAAAGTCAGTTAACTAAGTCGTTCGGGAGAAGTAGATGCCTTCGTAACGACGGTGTCAAGACCCGGTGCCAGTAGGGCGCGCTGAACTTGAGCGTGCCTCAAAAACCGTCGGCCTGGATATAGGCGTCGATGACGGCCCGCTCGCCGTCCTTGCCGCGGGTCGCGTTGCCGTGCTCCATCCCGACCACCCCGGTGAAGCCCTTGCCGTGGATGTGGCGGAAGACGTTCCGGTAGTTGATTTCGCCCGTCCCAGGCTCGTTCCGGCCGGGGTTGTCGCCGACCTGGAGGTACGCAATTTCGTCCCAGGCGCGGTCGATATTGGGGATCAGGTTCCCCTCGGTGATCTGCTGGTGGTAGATGTCGTACAGGATTTTGCAGGACGGGCTCGCGACCGCCTTGCACACCAGGTAGGCCTGCGGCGTGGACGTCAGGAACATGCCGGGATGGTTCCGGAGCGTGTTCAGGGGCTCGAGCACCATCACCAGGCCGTGCGGCTCAAGGATGGCCGCCGCCCGTTTGAGCGTGTCGACCACACGCGCGGTCTGATAGTCGATGTGCGGCCGCCGATCGACGTGCCCCGGCACCACGGTCATCCACTTCGCGCCGACCCGTTTGGCGATCTCGACCGACTCCTGGATTTCCTTCAGGAACACATCACGCGGCGCGTCATTCATCGACGTGAGCGTCGGCTCATTCCAGTTGATGGTATGCGCCACAAACACGCCCATCGTCATCTTCAGCCGCTGGAGTGCGGCGCCGATGCGTTCCTGGTCGGCGACCGTGCGCCCGCGCATGCCGTTGTCTTCGAGCGCGCTGAACCCTTCCGCCGCCATGAAGTCGAGCTGCGCGACAAGGTCCGGCCCCGAGTGTTCACGGAACATCCCGAAGTGCGGTGCATATTTCAGCTTGAACGTCCGCGCCGGCTGCTGCCGCCACGCCCACGCCTCGCGCCCCGACAGGGCCAACCCCGCCGCCGCAACACCCGCTGTTCGTAGGAACTCTCGTCGCTTCATGTCACCTCTGCGATATCCCCGGGGCTACCGCCCCGGGGCTCCGTTCTAATTACTCATTCCACGTGCGGTCCAGCTTCGTGCGCCCGGGCATCGGGATGGGCGGGACGTCCATCGGGCCGTAGGCCGCGTGGCCGACCGGCGGCGTGAGGTCCTGCTT
>CAZLJG010000321.1:2252-3836 GCA_964559545.1 uncultured Solibacteraceae bacterium
CGGCACATGCTCAGGATGCGCGTGCCGTTGGCGTATTCGAAGTCCACCGCGAAGTGGTCGAAGATGTGCCCGAATTTCGGGTCGGTGCGGAACTGACGTCCGCCCACGCCGGTCGCCTTGATCGGCGTGGCGCCCAGCACCCAGTTCGCGACGTCGATGTTGTGGACGTGCTGCTCGACAATGTGATCGCCCGAGAGCCATGTGAAGTACAGCCAGTTGCGCAGCTGCCACTCGGCGTCGGTCCACGTCGTCTGACGGTCGCGGTTCCACAGGCCGCCCTGATTCCAGAACACCTGGCCCGACACGATCTCGCCGATCGCGCCATCTTTAATCCGTCCGATCGTCGTCTGGTAATCCGCCTGATGACGGCGTTGGGTGCCGACGCCGATGCCCAGGCCCTTCTTCAGCGCGAGTTCGTACGTGGCGAGCACCGAGCGCACGCCGGCCGGGTCAACTGCGACAGGCTTCTCGGCAAAGATGTGTTTTCCGGCTTCAGCCGCTGCCGCCAGATGTGTCGGACGGAAGTGGGGAGGTGTCGCGAGGATGACAAGGTGCACGTCAGTCGCGAGCACCTTCTTGTAGGCGTCGAAGCCCGTGAAGGTCATGTCGTCGGTGACCTTGTATTTCGCGGCCAGCGCCGGATTGCTCGCCGTGGCCTTGGTCAACTCGGCGCGACTGCTGGTGAGGCGATCGGGTGCGAGGTCACCCATGGCGACGAGCTCAACGCCGTCCGATCCACGCAGACAATCCAGCGCCGCACCCGTGCCGCGCCCACCGCAGCCAATCAGGCCCACGCGAATGGTGTCGGACCCCTTTCGCAATCCGATCAGCGGAATGCTCCCCGGGAACGCCATCGCCGCCGCCGCTGCGGCCGTTGTCTGAATGAAGCTACGTCGATTGATCTCAGTCATTTCGCTTCTCCTGTCACCACTCGAAAGCCGACGAAGGGACCATCTGACAACCACCACTGACTCTTGGGCAGCTGCGGGTCCCGTTCGTTCCACGTCTCGTCCTGTTCAGCGCGTGCGGTCGGGCCGATCGTATCCGGGCCGCTGCGATACGTGCCGCCACGAATCACGCGTGTGTCGCCCGGGGTCATCACCCATTCCCCCGCGTTGCCGAACAGGTCGAACAATCCCAACGCGTCGGGTGCCTTTTTCGCCACCGGATGCGTCACCATGCCCGCGTTACCGGCGTGCCAGGCGATGTCGTTGGCGGTTTTTCCCTGCCAGGCGAGATTCGCCGCATGCTGCCATTCCGCGTCGGTGGGGAGACGATACTCCCGTCCCGTCTTGAGGGAAAGCCATTTCGTGAAGGACTCGGCCGCATGCCGGGTGACGCTGATTGCGGCGTATCCGGAATGTCCCCATCCGTAATCCGGCGCACCGTACGGGTTCGACGGCCGACCGATCGCATCAATGCCCGCCGGCTTCGGCGCATCCCCATCGAGGCCCAGCGCGTACACGTCGTACATGTCCCACGTCACTTCCGTGCGGCCCATATAAAAGGATGGCTGCGTCGCGCTGCCCGGCACCTGGACCATCTCAAAGCTCACCAGCGTGCCCGCGATCGTTTCGCGATACG
>CAZLJG010000322.1:0-3832 GCA_964559545.1 uncultured Solibacteraceae bacterium
ACCTTGCGGCACACGGAGCCGATCTCGCGCTCCAGATTGCGGACACCGGCCTCGCGTGTGTAGCCGCGAATGATGGCCGACAGCGACTCGTCAGTAAACACGATCTGCTCGGCGGTCAGGCCGTGATTGGTGACCTGCCGGGCGACCAGGTGGTCCTTGGCGATCGCCAGTTTCTCGCGTTCTGTATAGCCGCCGAGTTCGATGACCTCCATACGGTCGCGGAGCGGCGCCGGAATGGTATCGAGCACGTTCGCAGTCGTGATGAACAACACCTCGGACAGATCAAACGGCACGTCGAGGTAGTGATCACGAAACGCGTTGTTCTGCTCGGGGTCCAGCACTTCGAGGAGCGCCGACGCGGGGTCGCCGCGGAAGTCGTGGCCGAGTTTGTCGATCTCGTCGAGGATGAACACCGGGTTCCGGACGCCTGCGCGCCGCAGCCCCTGAATGATCTGTCCGGGCAACGCGCCGATGTACGTGCGCCGATGTCCGCGAATCTCGGCTTCGTCGCGCATGCCACCCAGCGAGACGCGCACGAACTTCCGCCCGATCGAATTTGCGATCGACCGGGCCAGCGAGGTCTTGCCCACGCCGGGAGGGCCGGCGAAGCAGAGGATTGGCCCCTTCACGTCCGGCTTCAGCTTGCGCACCGCCAGATATTCGAGAATGCGGTCCTTCACGCGCTCCAGCCCGGAGTGGTCTGTGTCGAGCGTGGCTTTGGTGTGCGCGAGGTTGATGGACTCCTCACTGCGCGCCGCCCATGGCACGGTGACGAGCCAGTCGATGTAGGTACGCGCGACGGTGTACTCCGCCGCGGCGGGCGGCATCTTCGACAGACGATCGAGTTCGCGCTTGGCGTCCTTCTTCACCTCATCCGGCATGCCGGCGGCTTCGATCTTCTCAGCGAGCTCGTCGATCTCCTTGGCCTGATCGTCGCCTTCGCCCAGCTCACGCTGAATGGCCTTCATCTGCTCGCGCAGGAAGTACTCGCGCTGGTTCTTCCCGACTTCCGACTCCACCTGCGACTGGATCTTCGACCCAACCTCAAGCACTTCCAGTTCCTTCGTCAGCACCCGGTTCAGCCGGTCCATGCGCTCGCGCACATCGGCCGTCTCCAGCAGGTCCTGCTTCACGACCGTGGTGACCGTGCTCAGGCTCGACGCAATAAAGTCCGCCAGGCGTCCCGGTTCCACGATATTCGCCACCAGCGTGGACAGGTCCTCCGACAGCACCGGCGACAACTCGACGATGTGCTGGAAGTTGGTGCGGATGTTCCGCACGAGCGCGTCGGTTTCGACGTTCTCGGCTTCCGCGACGACATCGGGCAGTTCGCTGATTCGGCCGCGCAGATACGGCGTGCGGGTCGTCACCTCGTCGAGTTGAATACGGGCCAGACCCTGAACGATCAGGCGCAGGCTGCCGTCGGGCAGCTTGAACATCTTGTGGATGTGCGCAAACGTGCCGACCGGAAACAACGCGTCCTGCCCCGGCTCTTCATCCGTGGCGTTGCGCTGCGTGAAGACGGCAATCTGTTTGTCCCCCGCGATCGCGTCGTCGATCAGCGTGACAGAGCTTTCCCGCGCCACCGCGAGCGGCATGAACGCGTTCGGGAACAACACCGTGTCCCGCAGCGGGAGGATCGGCAGTTCCGCCGGTACGTTGTCAGCCATGACCATCCACCTTCAACATGTGAGCACAAAAAGCACAGGCCCCGCCTTTCGGCGGAGCCTGTGAGGTAACACGCCGGACCCGGAAGCTTAGTTCATATCGAGCATCAGGCCCGACGACCGGCGATGGGACAGCCGCTCGCGGCGTTCCGCCACTTCGCGGGCCTCTTCGCAATCCTTGCAGCGGACGGCGAACGGGAGGGCCCGGAGGCGACGTTCGGAAATTTCGTCGCCGCACTCGAAACAATCGCCGAACTGGCCGCTTTCGAGCCGCGCGAGCGCTTCCTCAATCCGATGCAGCGTTTCCGACTTCATCTGGATCAAGGCAAATTCGATGTCGTCCTGGATGTCGGCTTCTGAGGTTTCAGCAGCATCCAGCACACCCTTCCCATCGGCCGTCCCGCCTTCGGCGCGAACATCGCGCATTTTCTCCTGCACCTGCGCAAGAATTTCACGCCGACGCTCTTCGAGAATCCGCTTGAGTTCGACGTACCGCTGCCGGGTCGAATCCGTCTTTGTGGCCTTTCCGGCCGCCTTCCGTGGGGTTGTCTGTGCCTTCATGATTGCTCCCTTCTCCTCCGCTACCGCTCTGTGCAGGCCTTTAGCCTGCAAACAAAATGCCAATCCTAGCGCAATCCTCGGTTCCCGGTAAAGTCCCCGGACTGTCCTCGCCATCCCTACGGGTTCCGGCGTCCTTTGGATGCCGGGGCGATTCTGAGGTTTCAATGTAACTACAAGGACAAAAAAGAGTTACATCTTGCGCCCCAGTAGAGGACTTTTTAGGTCCGCCTTAGGTTGCTGCTTTAGACGGAGGGAGGGGGGGCGACGGTTCTCACGGAAAGTGGACACAATTTGTCACCCTGCCGTGACGGCCGATCGGGTAACTCCTGCTATACTTCGGGGTTTGGAGAAGGTGCATTATGGCCAAGCAATGTGAAGTTTGTGGCAAGAAGCCGGTCATGGGACGTCAGGCGAGCCACGCGAACAACGTGACTGCCCGCCGGTTTGAACCGAACCTGCAGAAAATTCGCGCGGTCGTGGACGGCGCCACCCGCCGTGTCCGTGTCTGCACCCGGTGCATCCGGTCGAACAAGGTCGTCAAGGCGGCGTAACGCCAGCCATGGCCACCCCGCTCGTCCAGATTTCGACCTCAGAAGCTCCCGCCGCGATTGGCCCGTACAGCCAGGCCATCAAGGCGGGTGACTTCCTGTATTGCTCGGGGCAGATTCCGCTCGACCCCACGACAGGCACGATCACCGAGGGCGGCATCACGGCACAGGCCCATCAGGTCCTTCAGAACCTCGGCGCGGTCCTGCGTGCCGCGGGCGTGTCGTACGACCGCGTGGTCAAGACCACGGTCTATCTCGCCGACATGGGGGATTTTGCCGAGGTGAATGAAGTCTACGCCGGGTATTTTTCAGCCCCGGCTCCGGCGCGCGCCACCATCCAGGCCGCCGCCCTCCCGAAAAACGTCCGCGTCGAAATCGACGTCGTCGCCTACCTGAAATAACGAAGTTCCGGAGTCCCGGAGTTCAGCGACTTGATCTTTCGACGGCCAGCACGCCGTCGATGCCTTTGAGCGCCTTGACCACACGGTCGAGGTGTTTCAAGTCGGTGATTTCCACAGTGATGCGGATCGACCCGCCGCCATCGGCGTCCGACGTCGCTTCGACATCGCGGATGTTGGTGTTGATGCCGGCGATGCGCGTGCTCACGTCCGCGAGAATGCCGCGACGATCGGCGACGTGGATCTTCAGCCGGACCACATACGGGGCGGCGTCGCCGCCCTTGTCCCACTCCACATCAATCCGCCGCTCCGGGTCGTAGAGCAGGTTCACCACGTTGGAACACGCGGCGGAATGCACGGACACGCCCTTGCCGCGAGTGACGTAGCCCACGATCTTCTCGCCGCGAATCGGGTTGCAACAGCGCGCACGGAACACCATCAGGTCATCAATGCCCTTGACCGTGATCTTCGCGTCACCGGTGCCCAGCACGCGCTTGACGACACTGGCGATCGCGCCGTCGGGCGGACGTTCACGCAGCGCGTCCTGCCCGACGAGTTTGGTCAGAACCGCGCGCACCGTGAGTTTGCCGTAGCCGATCGCGGCGTAGAGATCGTCGAGCCGTTGCGCCCCGAAATCGAGGCCGGCCTTCGCCAGCGC
>CAZLJG010000323.1:0-3815 GCA_964559545.1 uncultured Solibacteraceae bacterium
TTCAGCGTTGAGAAGTAGTCGAGCGTGACCACGCGGTGATTGGCTGACGGCTCCTCGCCCGGCTTCGCGGGTGAACGGCCGACGACGTCGAAGGTGAGCACGTAGCCGCCACGCATCGGCAATGTCTGTACCGCGCCCACGCTCTCAATGCCCGGGGATGCGTCGAGCCGTTCGATGAGCGTGTCGAAGAACGTCAGCCTGTTCGTGTCTTCCGGGTACGCAGGCTGCGGCAGCGAGACCTGAAACGCCAGCACCCCTTCGGCTGTGAAGCCAGGGTCCACGTTCGTCAGCCGCGCGAAGCTGCGCAGGAGCAACGAGGCGCCGACCAGCAGCATCAACGACAGCGCGACCTGACCGATGAGCAGTCCGTTACGCAGCCATCGGCCGCCGGAACCGACCGACGATCGGCCGCCCTCCTTGAGCACTGCGCCTGCGCCCGTTCGGGACATCTGCAGCGCCGGCACGAGGCCAAAGACGATGCCGGTCAGCAGGGATGCGCCAATCACGAAAAGGAGGACCGTGCGGTCAATAACGACATCCGCCACGCGCGGAATGCTGCCGGCACTGAGCGATTGGACCGCCGGGATCGCCAGGTACGCCAGCAGCAGTCCGAGTCCGCCTCCGACAAGCGCGAGCACCATGCTCTCCGACAACATCTGCATCACGAGGCGGCGACGACCCGCACCGAGGGCCGCGCGGATCGCGACTTCCTTTTCCCGCACCGAGGCACGCACCAACAGCAGGTTGGCGACATTGGCACACGCAATGAGGACAACGACGCCGACGGCGACAAGCAGCGTGAGCAGGGCCGGACGAATGCCGCCTGTGATCTGCTCGTGGAGAGCCACGACTTCCGCGGATTCATTCGCGCTTGAGTCCGGATACTGCGCCGCCAGCCGCTCGGCAATCATCTTCATTTCGCTGCCGGCGCGATCGACTGGTGTGTCGGCTTTTAGCCGCGCGACGACGCCCAGGAAATGACCTCCGCGCGAGGCGTTGGCCGGGTTGAGCGCGAGTGGACGCCAGAACTCCGTCGTGCGCGTCGGATAGTAGAAGTCGTGCGGCATGACGCCGAGGATCGTGACCGACGTGCCGTTGAAGGTGACCGACTTGCCGACAGCTGCCGGGTCGCCGTTAAAACGTCGCTGCCACAAGGCGTGACTGATGACGATGACGTTGTTGTTGCCCGGGGTGTCCTGGTCAGCAGTGAAGCTGCCACCGTGAGCCGGTGCAACCCTGAGCAGTTCGAACAGGTCCCATGAAACCGACATGCCCTGAACGCGTTCTGGACCATCGGCCCACGCGAACGTGCCACTTGTGCCCGTGTAGGCTGCGATGCGTTCAAACACCGTGTTCTGCGTGCGCCAATCGAGGAACGACGCCGGCGCGACCGAGAAACGGCCGTAGTTTGGGACGAGCTCGTGCACCCGCACGAGTGCATCGGGCTCCGGATAGGGCAGGGGTCGCAGGAGCACGCCATTGACGACCGAGAAGATGGCGGTCGTCGCGCCGATGCCCAGTGTCAGCGTGAGAATCGCCACCAGGCTGAAGCCGGGGGCTTTGAGCAACTGGCGGACACCGAAACGAAGATCACGAAGGACATGGGCGAACATGGGTGCCGGTTGGACGGCCGGGCTCAGGGAATGGTTGTGTGAGGTTGGGTTAGAGGCGCAGCAACCGTTTCCACCACTTTTCGTCCGGGTCCGGTGGCGGGGGCGGGGTCTTGGGGGGCGGCGGCAGAATCTCAGGTTCCCCGAGTACTGTCGCGATCAGTGTGTCGAGTTCAACGATGACCTGGGCGGCCTGTTCGGTGAGCTGGGCACCCATGCCTTCGGCGGCGGTGCCCCATTGGTCGATGAGCCGGTCGTAGGCTTTGTCGCGGTCGAGCGTGTCGTAAAACGCGGCGGCTGCGAGCCAATCCTGGAGGATTTGCTTTCTGGGGACCTTGCCGCCTCCGAGTCCGACCGTGGACTCACATTCCTGCTGGAACGCCTGCCATGACCTCGTGACGATCGAGAGTTGGCCGGGATCGGTCAACGGTGACGCGGTGATCGCCGCAAACGCCTGCTCAAACGAGGCGCGATCGGCAGCATTGAGCGCGCGCCGGACCGGAATCGACAGCCGTTTGTAGCGCTCCATGAGCGCGCTGTCCTGCGAATAGCCCCGCTCAACGCCAACGGTGCCGGTGTCCTGATTCAACTGCGCGAGCGCTTTGCGCACGTGCACGGCGTTGCGCCGATACGACTTCAGGACCTCCATGCCCCTCAACATACCGGAACTCGGTCCGTCTGGGACCGTCTATTACCGAACAGCACCCGGACGGCAAGGAGCCCACCCATGTTCCGCGACCTCAAGCTCGGTATCCGCACGGCGTTCCGTTCCCCTGGCTACAGCACCGTCGCCATCGTCACGATGGCTCTGGCGATCGGCGCGAATACGCTGCTCTTCAGCATCGCGAACCCGCTGGTCGTGCGGCCGCTGCCGATTGGCGACCCCGATAGTCTTGGATGGATCAGGCAGACAAACGGTCCGCTGGGCGTGACGATCGGCCGTACATCGATGCCGGACTTTCAGGACTTCCGTGCGCAGAGCCAGTCCTTCACGTCCCTGGCCGCGCGTGAGATGGGTGCGGGCACATTGGTGGGCCATGGGGACCCTCGTCGTGTGACGCTCGCGAAGGTCACTGCGAATCTACCGACCGTGTGGGGGCTATCGCCGGTGCAGGGCCGCCTGTTCCTCGAGGGTGAGGATGCCATTGGGCGCGCGCCGGTCGGTGTGATGAGCCACAGATTCTGGCGTGAGGCGTTTAATGAGGACCCGACGGTGCTCGGGCGCACGTACTCTCTCGACGGCCAGACTCTCACCCTCGTCGGTGTGATGGACCCGAAGATCGAGTTCGGCAATCTGGTGGACATCGACCTGTGGGTGCCGCTGCCGATGGATCCGTCGCGCGCTCGTGATGAACGCACGCTGAGCCTGATGGGCACACTTGCACCCGGCGCGACGGTGGCGTCCGCGGATGTCGAGATGAAGGCGTTGTCCGCGCGCCTTGCGGAGGCGTATCCGGCGACCAACGCGGATTGGACGCTCACCGTGCTGCCAACCCGCGAAGCGATCACCGGCGGAGACACATGGGTGATTCTCGGGTTGATGAGTGTGGTGGTGCTGTTCGTGTTGTTGATTGCGTGCGCAAGCCTCGCGAACCTCGCGCGGGCGCGGCTCGTTGGACGCAAGCAGGATCTCGCTGTGCGCAAGGCCCTTGGTGCCACACGGATGCAGTTGATTCGTCCGCTGATCGGCGAAAGCCTGGTCCTCGGTCTCGCTGGAGGCGCGGTCGGACTGCTCGTCGCGCTCGGCGGCTTGAAGTTCATCAACGCCATCGCGTTTGAGCCGTTCTTCAAGACGTTGGCAATCGACCAGTACGTGCTCATGTTCAACCTCGGCCTGTCGATCGTCACGCCGCTGCTGTTCAGTGTGTGGCCCGCGCTTGGTCAGAGCCGCGGCGTGGCGTCCGACTCCCTTCGCGGAGGCCGTGTAAAGGGCAGCCGGGCCGGCCGTCGCAAGGGCAGCCTGCTCATCGTGTCGCAAGTGGCGATGGCGCTGTCGCTGCTGGTTGTGTCCGCGCTCGCTGTGCAGTCGATGTGGAATCTTCGCAATACGCCGATCGGCATGGACGTCGATCGCGTGCTGACGTTTGAGGTTGAGTTGCCGGCGAATCGGTACCCCAGTGACATCGAACAAGCCGACTTCGCCCGGCGGTTGGCCGAGAGCCTCGAGACCATTCCTGGTGTGCAGGCAGCGGCGTTGTCCAGCCA
>CAZLJG010000324.1:0-3812 GCA_964559545.1 uncultured Solibacteraceae bacterium
GGTAGCCGGCCATCATGTTGGGGCCCTTGACGAGCAGCAGACCCTCCCGATTGATTAGTGGGCCTTCACCGGTCTCTGGATCAACGACTTTGGCGGCAACCCCAGGGATAGGATGTCCCACGGACCCCGGCTTGGTGCCAACCTGCACACGGCCCGCCGTCTCGACATTCGGAACGTTGGCGGCGACGACAGGTGCCATCTCGGTGCAGCCGTAGCCCTCAAGCAACCCGACGCCAAACGTGTCCTTGAACGCGGTCGCGAGCTGATCGCGCAGTTTCTCCGCGCCGACGATCGCATACCGCAGGTGCGCGAACTGCTCGCGGGTGCAGCGCCGCAGGTAACTCTGCGCGAACGTCGGCGTGCTGATCAACATGCTGCCCTTGTAGGTCTCCGCGAGTTCGCCGACGGTCTTGGCGTCCATGGGATTCGGGTGAAACGCCACCGCGCATCCTTGCAGCAGCGGAAACCAGAGTGTGCCGGTGAGGCCAAACGAGTGGAAAAATGGCAGCACGCCGATGAAGCAGTCGTCCTGCTGCATGTGGAAGACCTGCGTCAGCGACTCCACATTCGACAGCAGGTTGGCGTGCGTGAGCACAACGCCTTTGGGGATGCCGGTGCTGCCGCTGGAGAAGATGATGGCGGCAGGGCTTGATGACGACCAGCGGGCGTCTCCCACTGACGCCCGCAGGAATTGTTGCGGCGTCAGGCGCGCGCGCAGGAGGGTCGTCACGCGCTGCCATCCGGAGATGTCGTCGCGCAGATCTTCGAGGAAGACCATGTCCGGTGTCGCGGTAATGCCGGCTTTGTCGAGGAATCGTTTCGACGTGATGACGGTGGAGATGGAGGCTGCACGTTTGGCAGTGTCCATCCCGTCGGCACCGCTGGTGAAGTTGAGATTCACCGGCACGCGACCGGCCATCAACGTGGCGATATTCGCGACAGCGCCGCCAACCGAGGAAGGCAGCAGGAGCCCGACGTGGGTCTGGCCGTGGGTGAGGTCCTTGATGACGCGTCCCAACAGGAGCGCACCGGTGAGCAGTCGGCCATACGTCAGCTTCTGGCCGGTGCTGTCGGCGACGGCGAGCCGGCTCCAGTGGCGCCGCGCCGATCGGATGAACGCGGTGTGGAGTTGTGCGGTTGGGGCAATGCGATGCCTGAGTGCCTCGGTACCCAGTTCACTGATGGCCAGTCGCGCGTCCTGAATGCTGACGGTGGACGGCAATGGAGCACCGAACGCGACGGTCACCGGGTACGGCAGGCGTTCCGGCCACTTCCAGAAGAACTTGCCCCGCTTGAAGCTGAAGACGCTGCCCCACACGCGATCCAGGTAGACCGGAATCACCGGGACGTCGATGCCTTCGAGGATGCGCTTGAAGCCGGGGCGGAACGGCAGCAGGTTGCCGGTGCGACTCACGGCACCCTCGACGAAGATGCAGACGACGTGTCCCTCGCGCAATTCCTGGCGCGCGCGATCGATGGCGCGTTCGACATCCGCCTTGTCGCCGGCGGTGATCGGAATGCCGTGCAGACGGCGCATGACGAAGTTGATGCCGGGGATGTGAAAGTACGGGCCGTGCATCATGAAGCGCACGAAGCGGTGCACGCTCGCGCCCACGAGCGCGCCGTCGATCATCGATGCGTGGTTGCAGATGAGCAGGGCCGGTCCGTCGTGCGGCACGCGGTCCCGGCCGACCACGGTGATGCGGTAGACGGTGTGCGTCAGCATCCACAGCGTGAATCGGATGAAAAACGCCGGCAGGGTGAGCAGGACGTACACGCCGCCGATCAGGGTGAAGACGCCTGCGGCGGCAAACACCGCCGGCATCGTCCATCCCAGCCGCGTGCCGAAGAACCACAGGACGGCGGAGGCGAGCAGGATGCCGACCGTCTGCATGACGTTGGCGGTCGCCAGCACGCGTCCTCGTTCGTGAGCGGCAGGGCGATGCTGCAGGAGCGCGTTGAGCGGAACGGCGAAGAAGCCGCCGGCGATGCCGAGGGCGAAGAGGGAGGCGGCCGACCACCAATACGAGTGTGAGGAGGCCGCGAGGGTCAGGCTGAAGACCGCCATGCCGAGCGAGCCCAGTGGCACGAGGCCCAGCTCGATGTGATTGCCGCTCAGGCGCCCGGCCATCAGGCTGCCGACGCCGATGCCAATGGCGAGGGCCGTGTAGAGCTGCGTGGCAGCGGCTTCGTTCACCCCGAGGGTGGAGGTCGCATACGGGAGCAGCGCGAGTTGCAGCAGCGCACCGAGGAACCAGAAGAACGACGCGCCGACGGCCGTCATCCACAGCGTGCGGTCCGAGAGGAGGCGCTTGAGGCCGTCCAGCACTTCGCCCCACGGGGCCCACTGAAGTGTGCGGCCCGCGCCACTAACCGCGACAGTCGGGATGCGCAGGCTCGTCCAGGTGCCAAGCACCGCAAGGCCGACGAGCACGCCGCCGATGATGAGGGGTGTGTCGCGAAACGCCGTAAACACGAGGCCGCCGATCGAGGTGCCGACGACAATGGCGACGAACGTGCTCATTTCGAGCAGGCCGTTCGCGCGCGAGAGTTCGTGATCGGGCAGGAGTTCGGGCAGGATGCCGTATTTCGCCGGGCTGAAAAACGTGGACTGCGTGGCCATCAGGAAGAGGACGGCGAGCAGCAGTCCGATGTGACCCGTGACGAGTGCCGGCACGGCGAGCGCCATCGCGGCGATCTCGAGCCATTTCATCCAGACGAGGACCGTGCGTTTGCTGTATCGATCGGCAAGATGTCCCGCGTAGCCTGAGAACAGCAGAAACGGCAGGATGAACACCGCCCCGACCAGGGTCACGCCCTCGACCTCGCCCATGGCCTCCATCGCCAGGAACGAGACAACCATCTTGAAGATGTTGTCGTTGAACGCCCCCAGGAACTGAGTCCAGAGAAAGGGCTGGAGACCGGGGTAGGCAAGCGTCTGGCGATATGTCACGCGGGAAGGACGATACAAGAAAATGAGCTCGGAGGCGATTTCTGGAGAAATCGCCTCCGAGCTCATTTTGCGTTGGCAGGGATCTTGTATCGACGCGGTGGATGGTTCACCGACGCCAGGCTGCCGGGTCCTCTGGAGTTGTCTTTCACGTGATGAACCGCGGTGTCCGTCGTTGGCGGCTATTCGAGTCGGATGTGGAGTATCAGACGTGCCTTCTGCTTCTGGGCGAAGCCCGAGAGCGGTATCCGATCGAACTCTTCGCCTATTGCCTGATGCCCAATCACTTCCACCTAGTCGCCCGTCCCACTGCAGATGGGCAGCTATCCAAGTTCATGCAGTGGTTCTGTGCAACGCACAGTCGACGGTGGCATTTGAGGCGTGGGACCACAGGGACCGGGTCGGTGTACCAGACGTTTCAAGGCATTCCCTGTTCAAACAGACGAGCATTTTTTGATAGTTTGCCGTTACGTTGAGCGGAATCCGCTGCGAGCCAATCTTGTTGCGCGCGCGGAGGACTGGCCATGGTCCAGCATGGGGCAGCGGGACCGGAGGTTCGCACCAATTCGAGTGGCGCCATGGCCAGTCGAGCTTGGAGGCGAATGGAAGGCCTGGGTGAATCAACCTGAACCAAATGGTGAGGTCGGCAGAGTTCGGGAGTCTGTGGCACACAGTGTGCCATTTGGTACCGATTCTTGGAATGAACGGGTAAGTTCTACCCTTGCTCTAAAGCCCCAAGCGCGGGGTCCAGGGCGCCCGAGAAAGTGAGCTCGGAGGCGATTTCGTGAGAAATCGCCTCCGAGCTCATTTACCCATAGCGCCGAGGAACTCGGCGTTGTCCTTGGTTGTCGACATCCGGGAC
>CAZLJG010000325.1:0-3810 GCA_964559545.1 uncultured Solibacteraceae bacterium
TCCAGCGCGCTAGATATTGCTTCATGCGCAGCTTGCGCACGGTGTTGGCGGAGCTCATGTAGCGGATCGTGCCGAAGATTTCGCGCTCCGGCGCCCAGGGGCGGTCGTAGCGGCCGAGCGTCCAGCAGTACCCGGTGTATGAGTTCGGGTTCCGGCCGTCGAGCGCAAAGCGATTCATGACATCGATCATTGTGTCGAGGGCTTCGTCCGCGGACGGACTCCATTCGAGGATCTTTTTGCCCCAGACCATGCGCATGTAGTTGTGACAGGTGCCGGTCGCCGCGAGCTGGCGTTGTGCGGCATTCCAGACCGGGTCGTGCGTATCGGCGTGCATGAACTGTTCGCGCGTGTAGGTGTACGGCCGTTCATCCACCGCGTGGCGGTCGAGCGTCGCGCGCGCCCAGGCAGGCAGTGAGTCGAAGTGGGCGTAGTCGTCCGGCCGCCACGCGCACATGTTGTAGCCGAGCTCGCGCCAGGTGATCAGCTGATCGAGAAACGCTTCGGCATTGTTCGAGGCGCCCCACCAGCCTTCGCGTTGCCCACGTTTGCCGGCGCCCAGTTTGCGACTCGTCCAACCTTCGGCCGTCATGACCGCAGCGAACACCTCGTGGGAGCTGATGTGTCCGAAGTGCAGGTACGGTGACAGTCCGCTGGTGACCTCGGTGTCGGGGTGGGAGTGGTCATCCACGTACTTCGGCAATCGATCCCGGACGAACCGCGCGAGTGCCGCCTCGGCTGCGACGGTGCCGCCACGGATGTCCGCCGACGCCACCGAATGATCGATCGGCAAGGTGGCAAGCAGCGACTCCGGCGCACGGAGTGTCTCGATGGGCGTCGATGGCCAGCGGTCCTCGAGTCCTGCAGGCAGTGTCGCTGCCGGAAGACCGGCGAAGTTGATCGCCTCGGTCCACGCGGCGAGGCTGTCCCGGAACGCGCCCTGCAGGTACGATCTGAACGAGAACGCGGTGAGGAACACCTTGTCGGTGCCGCGCATGGGCAGGATGCCGTTGGCATCAACGGCCTCAAGGCGCGCAGGAATCGATCGGCCCGCCGCTTCGATCATCCGCGGGATAAAAAAGGCGGGGAAGTCATCCGTGACGACGAGGCAGGCGTCGGCCGCGAGCGTGGCAAGCAGCCCTTTGCCGGCCCCACGCGCTGGCTCGACGTACGGCAGATACGTGACCGGCGATCCGGCCAGCGTGTCGGCGTGGTCGGCCATACCGTCGATGACAAACCGGTGCAGCCGATCACTCGCCCATGGGTAGTCGCACCTGAGCGCTTCAAGAATCACCAGCGGCTTGTGCCACGCCCGTGCCTGCTCGACGGCACGTTGCAGGGCAAAATTCGAGCGCAAGCGGCGTGAGCCCACCATCCAATACAGGACGTACGCCCCGTCAGGACGCGCAGGGAGGGCATTCAGCGCCCGGATGCGCACGGGTGGCACTGGCATGACCCGAGTCTACTCGGAGTCCGAGGGTCCATGAGTCCAGGGTCCAGGGTCCGGGTCCGGGGTCCAGGGTCCCTGAAGTAACATTCCAGCGCGAAGGAGTCTCTTCATGACGCGAGTGGTTCGAAGTGCCGTAGTAGTGGCTGTCGGCGTGGTGGCATTTGGCGCGCAGTTCAATGCGCAGGATCGCCTGAGCAAGATGCCGGGGGTGACCGAGTTCCAGACCATGCAGAAGGCGCTGGCGGGTGGGGCTTTTGTGTCAGGCGCGGTGACGCCGACCTGGGCCGACGACGCCAAGTCGTTCACCTACACGTTTGACGGCTCGCGGTATCGCTTCGACACCACGACGATGACGGCGGTGAACGAAGGGCCGGCACCCGCGGGTGGCGCGGGACGTGGGGGTCGCGCGGGAGGTCCCCCGGCCGCTGGCGGACGAGGTGGCCGCGGCAGTGCCCCCGGTCTTGGTGGCTGCCCTCCTGAGCAGGTCGAGCGCGGACGGCAGGCGAGTTGTGTGGGCGCGCCCAACGGATCGATGCGCGCGTTCTTCAAGAACAGCAACATCTGGATCGCCAGTGCTGATGGTTCGGGTGAGAAGGCCCTGACCACCGATGGCAGCGTGGAGAAGCGCATCAAGTACGGCACAGGCAGCTGGGTCTACGGCGAGGAACTGGGCCAGACGTCCGCGATCTGGTGGTCGCCGGATTCCACGAAGGTTGCGTTCTATCGCTTCGACGAGAGCAAGGTGAAGGATTTTTATCTGCAGATGTCGCAGACCGGCATCCAGAGTGAGCTCGACATTGAGGCGTACCCGAAGGCTGGGGCGCCCAATCCCGTCGCCGACATCTTCATTCACGATGTGAAGTCGGGCGTGACGACGAAGGTGGATGTGCGGGATGGCCGGCCGTTCACGGATATTCCTGAGGACGGGTCGGTGTTTGCCAACGACAACGTCGGGCATTACGTGTATCGCGTGAACTGGTCACACGACAACACGGAGCTGTACGTCAATCGCACCAACCGTCGGCAGAACAAACTCGAGATGGCCGGGTGTTCGGCCGCGTCCGGTGAGTGTCGTGTGATTCTTTCCGAGGAATGGCCGACCGGTTGGGTGATCAACTCGCCGCCCATCCAGTGGCTCAGTGACAACACCCGTTTCACGTGGATTTCCGAACGCAACGGCTGGCGCAATATCTACCTCTACAGCAAGGCCGGCAAACTCATTGCGCCGTTGACGCAGCACACGACGTTTGAAGTTGTCGGCATCACCAAGATCGATGAAAAGGCCGGCGTGGTCTATTACACCGCGCGGTCGGGCGACAACTGGATGAAAGTGCAGCTGCACCGCGTGAAGCTCGACGGCACGGGTGACGTGCGCCTGACCGATCCAAAGTTTACGCACACCGTCTCGATCTCCCCTGACAACGCGTTCATCGTCGACACCTATCAGACGCACAAGGACCCACCCGCGTCGCAGTTGCTCGATGGCACTGGCAAGGTGCTCAAGGCGATCGCGGCCAGTGACCTGACGAAGTTCCAGCAGCTGGGCCTCCGCAAGAGCGAGCAGTTCACGTATCTCGCGGCGGATGGCAAGACGACGTTGTATGGGATGGTCAGCTTTCCGGCCAACTTTGATCCGACGAAGAAGTATCCGGCGCTTGCGTCGGTGTATGGCGGGCCCGGGTCTGCGGTGACCAATGAAAATTTCGCGGCTCCGAATGCGACCGCGCATTACGGGTTCCTGATGTTGCAGCTCAGCTCACGGTCGGCGCCTGGGCAGGGCAAGCGGGTGCTCGATCAGGCGTACATGAAGCTCGGGATCACCGAGATGGACGACATGGCGCTCGGCGTGAAGGCGCTCTGGTCGCGGCCGTACTTCGACAAGGATCGCGTCGGCATCTACGGCACGTCGTATGGCGGCTACAGCTCCGCGTTGTCCCTGCTCAAGTATCCCGACGTCTACGCCGCCGCCTCCGCGTCGTCATCGGTGACGTCCTGGTATCACTACGATTCGATCTACACCGAGCGGTACATGTGGATTCCGCAGGAGAACAAGGACGGTTACGAGGCGGGCAATGCGATGAACTTCGCCAAGAACCTGCAGGGCCGGCTGTTGATCTTCTACGGCACCGCCGACAACAACGTGCACCCGAACAACTCGATGCAGCTCATCCGCGCGCTGCAGCAGGCCGGCAAGAGTTTTGAAGTGCAGGTGGGCCCGGATGTCGGCCACGCCGGCGTCAACAACGCGCGCATGATGGAGTTCTTCATCGAGAACCTTGTCATGCGGCCGGAACGGCTGCGGGGGGCGTAGATATGCGACCGTCAGGGCCGTCCGGAAACTCCGGTGCGGTTCCGTCTATCGA
>CAZLJG010000326.1:0-2236 GCA_964559545.1 uncultured Solibacteraceae bacterium
ACCGCATCGCTGTCGGCTGTCCAGCGATGGCGGGCACGATGTCGGGCACTTCGCCAGTGCCGAGGCACACGTCGATCTCGGGGATCTCCGCCTTGAGCTGGTCGCGGTACCGCTCCGCCAGACAGCCGGTGACGATCAGCTTCTTGCACGACCCGTCGCGCTTGTACTGCGCCATCTCGAGGATGGCATCCACCGATTCTTCCTTGGCGTTGTCGATGAACGCACACGTGTTCACCACGATCACGTCCGCCGTGGACGCGTCACTGGTCAACTCATGCCCAGCCGCCTGCGCCATGCCGAGCATCACCTCGCCGTCCACGAGGTTCTTCGGACAGCCGAGCGAAACAAAACCAATCTTCACGGGTACATCCGATACAACATCCGGGGATACGGAATCGCTTCGCGCAGGTGGTCCAGCCCGCAGATCCAGGACACGACGCGTTCGATGCCCATCCCGAAACCGGCGTGGGGCACACTGCCGAACCGGCGCAGGTCGAGATACCACTCAAACGCTTCCTGCGGAAGGTTGTGGTCCTTGATGCGCTTCAGCAGGAGGTCGAGGTCTTCGAGACGCTGACCGCCACCGATGATCTCCCCGTAGCCTTCCGGCGCGAGGATGTCGACCGACAGCGACACCTCGGGACGGCCATCCATCGGCTTGAAATAGAACGCTTTGATCTCACTGGGATACCCGGTCACCGCGACGGGCCCGTCAAAGTGCTCCGATAGCGCGGTTTCATCCGGGCTTCCGAAGTCGCCACCCCACTCAAATGGCAGGCCCTTGCTCTTCAGCAACGTCACCGCATCGTCATACGTGATCCGCGCGAACGGTTTCGCGATGCGTTCAAGCTTCGCGGTGTCGCGCTCGAGCACCTTCAACTCGCGCTGCTTCTTCTCAAGCACGCGCCCGATCACCGACACCACCAGACCCTGGGCGAGATCGATGATGTCCTCAAGGTTGGCGTAGGCCACCTCGGGCTCCACCATCCAGAACTCGGTAAGGTGACGACGGGTCTTCGATTTTTCCGCGCGGAACGTCGGACCAAAGCAGTACACGCGCCCGAGCGCCATCGCGTTCGCTTCGTTGTAGAGCTGACCGCTCTGCGTCAGGTACGCCGTCGTGTCGTCGAAGTACTGCACCGGGAAGAGCGTGGTCGTGCCTTCGCAGGCGGACGGCGTGAAGATGGGCGTGTCGGCGAGCACAAAGCCGAGGTTGTTGAAGTAGTCGCGCACGGCGTCAATCACTTCGTGCCGGATGCGCAAGACCGCCTGCTGCCGCTGCGAACGAATCCACAGATGACGGCGATCCATCAGGAAGTCCACGCCGTGTTCCTTCGGCGTGATGGGGAAGTCGGTCGCGGCGCTCACCAGCTCGAGGCCCGTGACATCCAACTCGAACCCGCCGGGCGCGCGTGAATCGGCCCGGGCGGCCCCGTGGACGATGATCGCGCTTTCCTGGGACAGGTGGCCGGCCACTTCAAAGGCCTCGTCGCCCACCTGGGCCTTCGACATGACGGCCTGGATGAACCCTGATCCGTCGCGCACCTGGAGGAAGTGGATCTTGCCGCTGGACCTGCGATTCGCCAGCCACCCCTTGATGGTGACCGGGGAGCCGACGTGCTTCGCGATGTCTTCGATGTAGACGTGCATCCGTTCTAGTCTAGCGGAACTCCTCGACATACCGGGCCAGCAGGTCCCTCAGAGAGGCAAACCGTTCGTACTTGTGGAGTTGGGCCCGGGCATACCGCAAAGTTCGGGGGATGTACTGGATGTACACCGTGTTCGACTTGGCTGTGGTCTGGTAGCCGAACGTCCCGAGGGCCTTGATGTTCCGCTGCAGCGCCATTTCGTCGAACCGGCGCCGGAAGTCGGGGCCTTCAGCCGACCGGCCGGCCAGTGCCAGGAAGTAGGCCAGCAGCTCGTCCACGTCCTCCTCGGAAATATCGACGTAGGAGTCGCGGAGCAGTGACACCAGGTCGTAGGTGTCTGGGCCCATCCGGGCGTCCTGGAAGTCGATGATCCACAGCTGTCCGTGCGCCAGCATCAGATTCCGGCTGTGGTAATCGCGGTGGCACAACACCCTGGGTTCCGACGCCAGCGTGGCCACGAGGGCCCCGAGCTCAGCGCGCAGGGCATCGCGATCCCCTGGCGCAAACTCGACGCCGCGAAATGCCTCGAGGAAGTGCTTGATGAAGAAGTCCATCTCCCACGTGAGCTTCTCGACGTCAAACGCGAT
>CAZLJG010000326.1:2336-3799 GCA_964559545.1 uncultured Solibacteraceae bacterium
TTCACGAAAGGCAGAGACGCGTAGTCAAACGGCGCCGCATTCACCGCGAGGACAAACGATCGGCCCTGTTTCGGGATGACTCGGAAATATCGCCGGTCCGACGCATCGCCTGTCAGCGGCACGACACGGGCGGACGTTTGTTTGGTGCGGTCGAGATAGATCTGGACTGGAGCGGGAAGCGCGCGCGACACAGACCTAGTGTAATGATGAGTCGCGATGTTGCCTACGATTGTTCTGACGGCCGGGCTTGGGAGTCGACTTGCGCCGCTGACGCGGATACTGGCCAAGCCGGCGGTGCCGGTGGCCGGCAAGGCTCTGGTTGTCCGTGTTCTCGAATGGCTCGAGCGGGAGGGGGTTCGTGACCTTGTGCTCAATCTCCATCACCTGCCTGCGACTGTCACGGGGATCGTCGGCGACGGGTCGCAGTTGGGCGTGCGGGTTCGATATTCGTGGGAGCGCGAGATCCTCGGATCAGCCGGCGGGCCCAAACTGGCGCTGTCGCTGTGGCCGGGCCATAACGGCCCGTGCCTCCTCGTCAACGGCGACACGTTGACCGACTTTACGCTGAGTCCCCTCATCGCGGCCCACGCTGCTGCCCGGGTGGACGGTGCGGTTGCGACGATGGCGGTCGTAAGAAATCCGCGGCCGGACCACTACAACGGGCTGCGACTGGATGCGGAAGGTCGCGTGGTGGGCGTTGTGCCGAAGGGCCACACGGAAGAGACGTGGCATTTCATCGGCGTGCAGGTGGTGGAGTCGCGGGTCTTTGCAGATGTCCCCGCAAACACGCCCGCCGAGACAGTCGCAGGCATTTATCGAACGCTTGTGGCCAATCAACCCGGCGCCATTCGCGCCTGGCGCGTGGACGCGCCGTTCATCGACGTCGGCACGCCGGCGGATTACCTGGATGCGGTGCTGCGAGTGGCGCGGGCGGAAGGGATGAGCACGAACCCTGTGGTCGAGCCCCCTTGGGCGCCCGGCATGACGCCAGCGGTCATCGACTCAACAGCGAGGCTGACTGATTGTGTGGTGTGGCCAGGGGCGGTTGTGGCGCCGGGCACCGCGCTGACGCGATGCGTCGTCTTTCCGGGTGGCCAGCTGGCCGGCTGAGCGTTACCCCGGGGCTAAAGCCCCGGGGCTCCATTACTGCGAACTACCGCTTGCGAATCGGCACTGACTGTTCTTCGCCGTCGCGCCACACGAGGACGACAACCAGCGAACCGGCGCGTGCGCTGCTCAGGCGCTTCGCCACATCATCCACAGAGGTGACGGCGACGCCGTTGACCGCGAGGATCACGTCGCCACGCGCGAACAGACCGCGCGCGGCACCTGACGGATCCACGTTGGCGACGATCGCGCCGCCACGCCCCTGCGGGATCCGCAACTGGCGCATGCTCGCTGACGTGATCGGCTCGATGGAGAGGCCGAGGCCCACTTCCGTCGGTGCGTCAGGCTCCGGCGTC
>CAZLJG010000327.1:0-3793 GCA_964559545.1 uncultured Solibacteraceae bacterium
CGTCCGGTGTTCCGCTCCGACGCCCACTTCGTGCTGGTGGACGCGTATCCGCTGCGTGATGGCAAGGTCGTTGAAGGCCTGACGGCAGGCGATTTCGTCGTGCGAGAAGACGGCGTAGCGCAGAAGGTGGAGCTGTTCGAGTATGTCGGCGTCGGTGCAAACGAGCCCGAATCAGCGCGACGAGATCCCAACACGCTTGCGGAGTCTCGCGAGGCGGCGGCGGACCCACGAGCCCGGGCGTTTGTCACCTATTTCGATATTCCGCATGTCTCGAACGCCGGCGCACATCGCGCGCGTGTGCCGCTCGTGCAGATGCTCACCGATATCGTCACGCCCAACGACGTGTTCAGCGTGATTTCGAGTGAACACGACGTGACGTCGATGACGTTTCAGCGTCGGGTGACATCCATTGACGATCAATTGCGCCGGTATTGGGCATGGGGCCTGCGCGACAGCATGCTGCGCACAGCCGATGAAGATGGATTGTGGTCGTGTTTTGCGTACACCGACCCGCCCGCGCCTGTTGAAGAGCGGTTCGTCGTGGAAGGCGCGCTGAAGCGTCCGTTGCCGACGGTGCTGATTGAGCGCCATCGTGCCGATCGGATTCTCACGCACCTCGAGGATCTCGTCTGGTATCTCGGGAGCCTGCGGGAGGGGCGGACGTCGGTGCTGCTCTTTACAGAAGGATGGCGCCTCTACCGCCGGGATACGGTGCTGAAGGCCGAGGTGGAGAAGACAGGGAACGAGATGCCGAGGGTTGGCACCGCAGGCTCCGAGTTCATGATGTTCAACACCGTGGCGCAGGGGCAACGGCAGGCCTGTATCCAGGAAGCAGTGCGTCTCGCCGACCTCGATCTTGTCGCGAAACATCAGCAGCTCATTCGGCTGGCCAACAGCATGAATGTGTCGTTTTACACCGTCAACCCGGCGGGTCTGGTGGCCACCGATCGCAATATCGCTGAAAAGAACTATGTGGTGGATCCCACTCAGGTGGTCAGTGAGGACTTCGACCGGATCACCGAACGTCGGGATGCGCTGATCGCGTTATCGGAGAACACCGATGGGGCCGCAGCCGTGAACACAAACAACATGCGGGATGCCTTGCGGTCGATCATGGACCAGCTCCGCACGTTTTATCTGCTGGGCTACTACTCGACGAACACCAGGTTCGACGGACAGATTCGGACCATCTCGGTGTCGTCGCCCCAGCCAGGCGTCGAGGTGAAAGCCAGGCGCAGTTACCGGGCACCCACCGAAGAGGATCGGGCGTTGCGCGCGAATCCTGTCGCCGCACCGGCCCTGACGGAACTCGACCGTGCCCTGGATGTACTTGCGGGCATTCGGTCGGCGGATGATCGCAGCTTCAACGCGGCGCGATACCTGAAGGCCGATGCTGCACCCATTCTCGGAGCTCCAGCCGTGTTCCGCGCGACACCGTCGCCGCGATCACCCATTGTCGCTGTCACGGCACCCGCGTTTCGACGGACGGAACGTCTCCGCGCCGAATGGCCGATCACACAGGCGCTCGAATCGCGAACGGCGCGAGTGGTTGGACGTGATGGCAAGCCACTTGCCGCACAGACCGCGGTCAGTGAGCGCGGACCTGAATCGCCCACGCTCGTGGTGGACGTCCTCCTCGCAGCCCTTGCACCGGGTGACTACGCCGTGGAACTGGTCGTCACCAGCCGTGGCGAAACCAGACGAACGTACCTGCCATTCAAGGTGGTACCGTAGGCCATGCGTTCACTCTATGTAGCAGCCGCGGCTGCAGTCGCCGTCAGCGTCCTGGTGAGCGCAGCACCCAACCCTTACCCGACCTCACCCAACCTCACCCAACCGTACCCAACCTCTCAGGCCCAGGCGCGGGATCAGCGCCCAGTGTTCCGTTCCGACGCCCACTTCGTGACGGTGGATGCCTATCCCACCAAAGACGGCAAGGTGGTGGAGGGTTTGACTGCCGCCGACTTCATCGTTGAGGAAGACGGGAAGCCGCAGGCGGTGGAGAGCTTCGAGTTTGTGGATGCCACGGGCGCCACGCCGGAAGCCACGCGCCGGGATCCCACCACGGTTGCGCAGTCGCGCCTGCTGGCCGCCGATGCCAGGATGCGCGCGTTTGTGATCTACCTCGACATCGAACACGTGTCGGTCGCAGGCGCCAATGCGGCGCGTGTGCCCCTCATCTCGATGCTTAACCAGCTGATCGGGGAAAACGATCTGGTCTCGTTGACGACATCGCAGGTGCCGCCTGATGGGTTGACGTTCGGCCGTCGCACCATGGGCATCGAGGACTTGCTGTCGCGCCATTGGAAGTGGGGCACCCGGGATGCGGTGCGAACGCCGCTCCTGAATGAACTTGAGCAGTGTTTTCCGGCCGATGCAGAGGGTCGTGAAGGCTGGGTACGTGACGGACAGGCGGTGCGTCGCATCTCGGCCGTCCTTCACGATCGGGCGCGTGAGGAAGCCGTCCTCCAGCATCTCGAGGACCTCGTGTATTACCTTGGCTCCCTGCGGGAAGGCCGGACGTCCGTCGTCGTCTTTACAGAGGGCTGGCGACTGTTCCGCGGTGATGGCGGCCTGATGGGCTACAGCGGTCGTCGGGATCCCAGTTGCGATCAATATCTCGTGCGGTACGCCAACATCGACGGGCAGGCGCGCCTGCGCGCGATCATCAATCGCGCGAACCGCAGCAACGTGGTGTTCTACATGGTGAACCCGGGCGGGCTGACGGCGTTCGACTATGACATCTCCGAGCGCGTGCTGGGCACCGGCGACATTTCGCAGTCGCCTGTGGCGCAGGGATTCGCCAACATCCGCGATCGGGCCAGCGCGATGCAGACGCTCGCCGAAAACACCGACGGCCTGGCGGTTGTGAACACCAACGATCTGAAAGCCGGACTCAAACGTGTGTCCGATGCGTTGTCGGCGTATTACCTCCTGGGCTACTACTCATCGAACACGGCGTTCGACGGACGCGAGCGTCGTATTCGTGTGCGCGTGAAACAACCTGGAGTCGAAGTGACCGCCAGGCGCGGGTACACGGCGCCCTCCGAGGCCGAGCGGGCCGCGCGCGCCGCCGCAGCAGCCAATCCCGTCGCCGCGACTGGGCCATCACCGGTCGATCTGGCGCTCGGTGGACTCGCGCGCCTGCGACCCGATACAGATGTGTTTGTGCACTCCACGCTGGTGGGGACCCGAGTGACGACGCTGGTTGAGGTCGGCCCCGCGGAAGTGGCGCGCGGCGCCATGGCCAAAGATGGGTCGCTGGAGGTCACCGTGACGGGCGCCGATGGCGCCACCATCGGCACGACCACAGTGCCGGTGCTGGCGGCGATGCGCGCGGGCAGCGCGACTGTGCCGGTGTCCGCAGACCTCGGTACGGCGACCGTGACCGTCAAACTGCGAAGCGCCACTGGCACCTTCGAGAGCAAGTCACCAGCCGCGCGCGACGATGGGACGGTGCTTGGCGCGGGGCTCGTGTATCGCGCGACACCGTCGTCGCGGTCGCCGCTGGTGCCCGTGGCGAGTTTTCAGTTCCGGCGCACCGAGCGTGTACACATCGAGTGGCCCGTCGGTGGCCCCCTGGATCGCCGCGAGGCGCGCCTGCTTGGCCGCAATGGGGAACCCGTCGCGATCACCATCACCCTGACGGAAATCGAACGCGACGGCCGCCAGGTGCTCGCACTCGACGGCTTACTCGCTCCTTTGGCCCCCGGTGACTACGTCGTCGAAGTGACTGCTGCAGTGGGTGGCAAAACGGAGACGCGGCTCGTGGGGATTCGCGTCGTCAACTGAG
>CAZLJG010000328.1:0-3779 GCA_964559545.1 uncultured Solibacteraceae bacterium
TCGCATGGGGCGGCCGCCTCGATGTGGTCGTCAACAACGCCGGTGCGTCGGCCTGGCGACCCCTCGCGCAGATTGACGACGAGTTCTGGGCGGACATGCTCGCGGTGAACCTGACGAGTGTGCTCTACACGTGCCGCGCGGCCTCGCCGCATCTGTCGGCGGGTGGCGCGATCGTCAACGTGTCGAGCCTGGCAGGCAAACGCGGTTCGGCGAACAACACGGCCTACTGCGCGGCCAAGTTCGGCGTGAACGGCATTACACAGTCACTCGCCAAGGAACTGGGGCCCCGCGGCATTCGCGTGAATGCCGTGTGCCCGGTGTATGTCGAAACCGACGGCGTGCGCGACGCACTTCTCGATCCGAACGCTCCGCCGAAGGGCCAGGACATCGACGCCTACTTCGCTGACTTCGCGCGGTCGCAGACGGCACTCGGCCGGCTGCCGCTGGCCGAAGAGGTCGCGCAGGCGTGCCTGATGTTTGCGTCCGCCACGGCGGTCACCGGCCAGTGCGTGAACGTTGACTGCGGTGTGTTGCCGCAATAACGCCATGGCATCACACACCTACACCGTCGTCATTCCCGCCCGCATGGCGTCATCACGTTTTCCTGGCAAGCCGCTTGTGGAAATCCTCGGTCTGCCAATGGTCGAACACGTGCGGCGCCGCGCGTTGATGGCCAAAGGCGCGACTCAGGTCGTGGTGGCCACGTGCGACACGTCGATCTTCGACGCCATCGCCGCGTTTGGTGGCCAGGCCGTGATGACGGCCGACACCCACGAGCGTTGCACCGATCGCGTGGAAGAAGCGATGCAGCACCTCACCGGCGACATCGTCGTCATGGTGCAGGGCGACGAACCGCTGCTTGTGCCGGATGCGGTGGAGCAGGTCGCGCGGCCGCTGATCGAACGGCCGGACGTGGTGTGCACCAATCTCCTGTCGCCGCTGGAGAGCGACGATGACCTGGCGAATCCGAACATTGTGAAAGCGGTGTGTGCGCAGGATGGCCGGTTGATGTTCCTGTCGCGGTCGCCGATTCCGTCGTATCGAAAACGTGTGACGTGCCCGGTCTACCGGCAGACGGGCATCATGGCGTTTCGCGCGGATTTGCTGCGGAAGTACTCGACGTTGCCGGAAACGCCGTTTGAACAGGCCGAGTCGGTGGACATGTTGCGCCTGCTCGAACACGGCCTGTCGATTCACGGCGTGGTGGTGGATTACCCGACGGTCGGGGTGGACAAGCCGGAGCACGTGCCGGCCGTGGAGGAGTGGCTGCGCGGCAACGCAGTGCAGCGCGCCCTCTACGAGAAGACGATGGGGATGTGATGACAGGGACGCCGCTGCGCGCGGGCATTGTCGGGTTTGGCTACATGGGCGAGATTCGCCTCCGGAACATCGAGACACATCCGGACCTCGCGCTCATGGGCGTCGTCGAGCCGCGGCTGACGGAAGGCCCGGCCGGCGCGCCGCTGTTTCCCGACTACCAGTCGTTGCTCGCCGAGAAGCCGGACGTTGTGTTCGTGTGCACGCCGAACAACCTCACGCCTAATGTGACGGTGGCCGCTCTGCAGGCCGGCTGTCATGTGTTTTGTGAGAAGCCGCCGGGGCGTACGCTGGCAGACATCGTACGGATTCGGGCGGCGGAAGCCGCGTCGAACGGACGCAAGTTGATCTTCGGGTTTAACCACCGACATCACCCCGGCATCACCGATGCGAAGGCGCTGTGTGACAGCGGATCGATGGGGCGCATCCTCACGTTGCGTGGCGTGTATGGCAAGTCGGGTGGCGACAACTTTCAACAGTCGTGGCGCAACGATCCTGGCGTCGGCGGCGGGGGCATCCTGCTCGATCAGGGCATCCACATGCTCGATCTCTTCCGCTTTTTCTGCGGTGACTTCGACGAAGTCATGGGCATGGCGGTGACGTCGCACTGGGATATTCCGGTGGAAGACAACGCGTGTGTGCTGCTGCGCAACAAGCAGGGCCAGATGGCGCAACTGCATTCGACGGCCACGGCATGGAAGCACATCTTCCGTCTGGAGATTGGCCTTGAACGCGGCTATCTCGCCATCAACGGGTTGTTGTCGAAGACCGGCAGCTACGGGCGCGAAACGTTGCTGATTGGCAAACGGCCGGCGCGTGGCGAAAACGCGCCGGTGGGCAATCCCCGCGAGGAGATGGCCTACTACGATCGCGACCCCTCGTGGGATCTTGAGGTCAATCACTTCGTCGAGTGCATCCGTCGTGACGTGCCGGTGGTGCAGGGCACGTCGCTCGACGCGTTGCGTGTCATGGAAATTGTGGAGCACGTGTATCGCGATCCGGTCAACGCGCCGTTTATGCGGTCGCAGGCGGCAATAAAGGACAAGGTATGAAGACCATCGTCTCGTTGCAGGACCTCGCCGAACGCGAGATTCACCCGGCGTCGCTCCACGAGGAATTCCGAACGCTGACCGAACAGGCCGTGGGCGCGTTGTTTGCCGGCCCGGTCGCTTCAGTCTCCTGTCCCGCGTGTGCGACCGCTGACGCCGCGCCTGCATTTGCGAAGGTCGGCGTTGCCTACGTGCGTTGCCGCGCCTGCGCTTCTGTGTTCGCCTCGCCGAGGCCCGACGATGCGGCGCTGGCGCTGTATGACCAGGAATCTGCGCCGTCGCAGTTCTGGCGCGACAAGGTGTTGCCCGCGACCGCCGCCGTCCGTCGTGAAAAGTTGACGATGCCGCGCGCGGAGTGGGTGTCAGACAGCATCGCGGAACATGCGGCCGGGGCTGCAAAGGTGCTGGACCTGAGTCCTGATGACGGGACGTTTCGTGACGATCTGGCCGTCGCGCTGCCGACTGGTGTCTCTGTGACGTCCGGCAGCCCACGGTCCCGTGAATGGGCGGCCGCGGGGTCGTGTGATGTCGTGATTGCCAGCGATACGTTTGACCGCACCAGTGATCTGCGCGGGTTGGTGGACGCGATCGCTACTGCGTTGCGCCCGGGTGGCTTGCTCTGCGCGACAGCGCCGGCGATCAGTGGATTTGACCTGCAGGTGCTGGAAGGGCGCGCCGGCGCGATCCTGCCGCCGCACAAACTCAACCTGCTGTCGATTGACGGATTGCGGCGACTGTTCTCAGGCAGCGCCTGGCGCGTGGTGGAGCTGTCCACGCCGGGATTGTTCGACGTCGAGAACGTGCGGCAGGCGATCCTGGCTGATCCCGGTGGTCCGTGGCCTCCGGTGATTCGAAGCCTCGTGTTGCAGGACGATGATGCGCGGCGGGAGTTGCAGGAGTACCTGCAGCGGCATCGTCTTGCATCGTTTGCGCGGTTGGTGGTGAAACGCGTATGAGCACACTCGCATCAGGCATCAAGAAGAAGCTGCGGTCGGGGCAGGTGAGCCTTGGGTCATGGATGTCGATGGCGCATCCGTCGATCGCCGAGATCCTCGCGGGCGCCGGGTATGAGTGGGTGGTCGTGGAGACCGAACACACGGCCATCGACAACTCCGAAGTGCTGCGGCTCATCATGGCGATCGAGCGGGGCGGCGCCGTGCCGCTTGTGCGATTGGCGTGGAACGACCCGATTCAGTGCAAGGCCGTGCTGGATTCCGGTGCGGCGGGCGTCATCGTGCCGATGGTGAACACGAAGGCCGATGCCGAGCTGGCCGTGAAGAGCGCGAAGTATCCGCCGCTGGGGTTTCGCGGCGTCGGCCTGGCGCGGGCGCAGGGTTACGGGTTGAAGTTTGCCGAGTATGTGGCGTCCGCCAACGACGACACCCTGGTGATCGTGCAGATCGAACACAAGGA
>CAZLJG010000329.1:0-3778 GCA_964559545.1 uncultured Solibacteraceae bacterium
AACTACGCGGATGACCAAAAATCCGCGCAGTATCTCATGCGCCGCGAGCGCCCGGGGCACAGCCCGGACGCGGCCGGAAGGGGCCAGTTCCAGGCCGCGCTGGATGGAGGCGGGGCCACCGTCGCGGTGCTCGGGTGCGGTGTGGACGTCGTGTACCCGTATCGCCACCGGGCCCTCGCGGCCGCCATCGCCGACAAAGGCTGCCTGGTCAGCGAGTTCCCCCCGGGCACGCCGCCACGTCCCGGCCACTTTCCGCGCCGGAATCGCATCATCAGCGGCCTCTCGCAAGCGGTGGTCGTGGTGGAAGCGTCCGAGAACAGCGGGTCCCTGATTACGGCGAAGAAGGCGCTGGAGCAGGGCCGCGACGTGCTGGCCGTGCCCGGAAGTGTGGCGTCCGGCCGGTATCGCGGGTGCCACGCCCTCATCCGGGATGGCGCGCGGCTGGTCGAGACCGTCAATGACGTGGTGGAGGAGCTGGAGGGAATCACCCTCGACACCCTCCCGAACGGATCATCCAAGCCCTTGTTTATCAGTTACTTGGAGCCTGTGATGGCCCCGTCAGAGCCCTACACCATCGACGACCTGGCCGAGCGGACCGGCCGGCCAACCTCGGAGCTTTTGACCGAGCTCGGGCACCTGGAAATCGAGGGCCGGATTGCCCGAACTCCTGCCGGCCGGTTTGTCCGCTCATGACGTCGTTGCTTGACGCAGCGGCCCTGATTGGGCCACGGTGAGTGGCAATGCCAAAGCCGCTCGTGATTGTGGAATCGCCCGCCAAAGCGAAGACCATCTCAAAATTCCTCGGAAAAGACTGGGTTGTTGAAGCCTCGATTGGTCACGTGCGGGACCTGCCGAGCGGCGCTGCGGAGATTCCCGCAGCCCTCAAGGGTGAGACCTGGGCCCGGTTGGGCGTCAATGTCGACGATGGGTATGCGCCGCTGTATGTGGTGCCGCAGGAAAAGAAGGCGAAGATTCGGGAACTGAAGGCCTTACTCAAGGACGCCAGCGCCCTGTACCTGGCGACGGACGAAGACCGCGAAGGTGAAGCCATCTCCTGGCACCTGACCGAGCTCCTGCAGCCCAAGGTGCCCGTCAAGCGCATGGTCTTCCACGAAATCACCAAAGCGGCCATCCAGGCGGCGCTCGAGAACACCCGGGATGTCGACACGCGGCTGGTGGATGCCCAGGAAGCCCGGCGAATCCTCGACCGTCTGTATGGCTACGAAGTGAGCCCGGTGTTGTGGCGCAAGATTGCGCCGCGTCTGTCGGCCGGCCGCGTACAGAGCGTCGCTACGCGACTGATCGTGGAACGCGAAAAAGAGCGGATGGCGTTCACGTCCGCGGCGTGGTGGGATGCCAACGTCAAACTCGAACACAAGGCCATGCGCTTCAAGGCGCAGGTGCTCTCGCTTGATGGCCAGGTGCTGGCCCAGGGGCGTGACTTCGGATCCGACGGCAAACTGACGGCCGGCCGGAAGGTTGTGGTGCTCGACGAGGCCCGCGCCACCAGTCTGGCTGAGGGCCTTCGAGGCCAGGCCGCGCGCGTGCGGTCGGTTGAGGAGAAGGAATACGGGTCGTCGCCCAAGGCGCCGTTCACGACATCCACCTTTCAGCAGGAAGCCGGCCGCAAACTTGGCATGACCGCCAGACGCGCGATGCAGGCCGCACAGCGACTCTACGAAAACGGTTTCATCACCTACATGCGAACCGACAGCACGTCGCTGTCAGGGCAGGCGGTGCAGGCGGCGCGAAGCCTGGTCACCAGCCGGTACGGCGCCGAATATCTGCCCAAGACGCCACGCACCTGGGAAGGCAAGTCGCGCAACGCGCAGGAAGCCCACGAAGCGATTCGTCCCGCCGGCGAGACGTTTCAGGATCCCGATGCGGTCGAACGCGAGATGGGCACCGATGAAGCGCGCGTCTACGACCTGATCTGGAAGCGCACGGTCGCGTCGCAGATGGCCGATGCGCGCATGAAGAGTGTCGCGGCCACCTTCGATGCCACCTTGAGCACCGGCGGCAGCGCCGAGCTGGTGGCGCGAGGCCGTACCGTGTTGTTTGAAGGGTTCCTCCGGGCGTACGTGGAAGGCCGCGATGAATCCGAAGTCGTCGACCGCGCCGAGGATCAGGAAGATGTGCTTCCGGCGCTTGCGACCGGCGACACTGCGCGTGTGGCCGAAGCGTCGCCTGCCGGGCACAACACCAAACCACCGGCGCGATACACGGAAGCCGGGCTGGTGCAGAAGCTCGAAGAACTCGGCATCGGCCGGCCGTCGACCTACGCGAGCATCATCGCCACGATCATCGACCGGGAGTACGTGGCCAAACGTGGTCCGGCACTCGTGCCGACACCGCTGGCCTTTGCCGTGGTCCATCTGATGACGGCGCTTGAACCTGCGCTCGTTGACTATTCCTTCACGGCCGGCATGGAAGACGACCTCGACGCGATTGCGCGGGGCGAACTCAAGCGCAATACCTTCCTCGAGCGCTTCTACCACGGCTCCAACCCAGGCCTGCACGCCATCGTCAACAAGCGGGCGACGGATATTGATCCCAAGGTGATTGGCACCATTCCGCTGGGGATGAAGGACGGCATTCCACTCAATCTGCGAGTGGGCCGTTACGGTCCGTATATCGAGTTTGGTGAGTCGCGCGCGAGTGTGCCCGAGGGGCTGGCGCCGGATGAAATCACGCTGGAGAAGGCCGCCGAGTTGATCGCCACCGCGAGCCAGGCCGAAGAACCGCTGGGTCACGACAGCAACGGTGAACCGGTGTTCCTGCGCACGGGTCGTTTTGGTCCGTATGTGCAGCTGGGCATCGACCCCGGCAAAGAGGGGCCCAAACCCAAGCGGGCATCCCTGCTCAAGTCGATGAGTCCGAAGTCCGTCACGCTTGAACAGGCACTCAAGCTGTTGTCGCTGCCCCGGAAGTTGGGCAACGACGTGGACGGCAATCCGATCACGGCGGCCCTTGGCCGTTTTGGTCCGTATCTCGCGAAGTTGATTCCGGATGCGCCGAAGCCGGACTACCGCAACCTGAAGACCGAAGACCAGTTGTTCGAGATCACGCTCGACGAAGCGCGCGCGATTTACGCGCAGCCCAAGAGCTTCCGGCGAGGCGGAGGCGGAGCGTCACAGGCACCACTGAGGACACTTGGTCCCGACCCGGTCTCTGGTGCGCCTGTCGTGATCAAGGACGGGCGGTATGGTCCCTACTGCTCCGACGGCACAACCAACGCGTCGTTGCCCAAAGGCACGGCCATTGAAGACGTGACGCTTGAACAGGCGGCACGGCTGCTCGATGAGCGGCGCGGCATGGCCCCGACAAAAAAGAAGTCGAAGAGAGGCGCGCCTGCCAAGAAGGCCGCTGTCAAAAAGACCGTCGCCAAGAAGGCCGTTGCCAAGAAGCCCGCTGCAAAGAAAGCCGTTCTGAAAAAGCGTGGGTAACGTACGGATTATTGGTGGTGGCCTGGCGGGCTGCGAGGCCGCGTGGCAGGCAGCGTCCCTGGGCGCCGACGTCACGATTCACGAAATGCGGCCCGTGCGGCCGACAGCCGTGCATCAGACGGATCGGCTCGCCGAACTTGTCTGCAGCAACTCGTTCCGCGGCGACAAACTCGATAACGCGGTCGGTCTGCTCAAGGAAGAAATGCGCCGGCTCGGCTCGCTCATCATGCGCGTGGCCGACGAAGTGCGTGTGCCCGCCGGAGCCGCGTTGGCGGTGGACCGGCATCAGTTCGCCGACCGCGTCACTGCGGTCATCGAGGCGCATCCTCGCA
>CAZLJG010000330.1:0-3770 GCA_964559545.1 uncultured Solibacteraceae bacterium
CAGTCGAACGTCACGATCCGCACGGGCGTAAGAGTCGCACGCGTACTCACACGCGCAGGCGTTGCCGTCGGCGTGTCGCTGGAATCCGGCGAAGAGATCCTGGCGCACGCGGTGGTGGGCGCGATCGATCCGAAACAACTGCTGCTGTCGCTGGTGGACCCGACCGACCTGCCACCCACGTTCCGTCAACGCGTGCAGCAGATTCGCGCGCGCGGCGTCATGGCGAAAATCAACCTGACCCTTTCGGGCGCGCCGGTGTTCACGGCGCTCCATGGCGACGACCTGCCGTTGCGTGGGCGCATGCTCATCGCGCCGTCGGTCGACTACCTTGAGCGCGCGCATGACGCGACAAAGTATGGCGGGATGGCGGCGTCACCGTGGGTCGAACTCAGCATCCCGAGCATCAACGACGACACTCTGACTGCCCAGGGTCACCATGCGCTCTCGATGTACGTGCACGGCGTGCCCTGCGACACGGGCATCACGCGCGAAGAGGTGCTCAGGCGCGCCCTCGCGGTGATTGCGCCACACGCGCCGGCGCTTGAATCCCAGATTGTCGAACAGGAAGTGTTCACGCCGGCGGATCTCGAATCACGCTGGGGCTACAGCGGCGGACACTTCTTCCACGGGGAAGGCACGCTGGATCAGTGGTGGGTCAGCCGGCCGCTCCTCGGCTGGGCGCATCATTACGCGTCGCCTGTTGAAGGGCTGTTTCTCGCGAGTGCAGGCACACATCCTGGCGGTGGACTCACCGGCCAGTCGGGCCTTAACGCCGCGCGCGTCATCTCAGGCGTGCTCGGCCGTCGTCGTCGCTGATTCGTTCTCAACCACGTCACCCTGTCGGTGGTGATGTGGGCACTGGGTGTGCGCGTGGTCCACGACGGTAAGCGGTGCGCCGGCCCAGACCTGATACACACCTACCAGACAGCCACAGGCACCGGTCCCGCTCGTCAGCATCGTTCGCAACGCGGGCGACCAGGCACCGATACTGAATACTCTGCGCTTCTCGACGGGCATCTTGAAACATTGGACCGGGGTGCCCGCAGGAAAGTTGCTTTTGGAACTAGAACACGTCCAAAGGCCAATAGACCGGCTGGTCTGATGTCATGCCCCGCACCATCATGACTTCTGGAGCCTCGAAGGGCGCACTGAGGCGGACCTGGGGAGGGTGCAGCCCTGGGGGAAGCCAGGCGCGCAGGGTGCGATCACCGTGTGAGGGATCCCGTTCGACGTAGGCCTCCAGGAGCGCGCCGATGCGAGCACCCGACGGGTCGCGATCGCCGCAATCCTCCAGGACGATACCCTCGGGTCCGCGACTCACGATGATGAACGCGGCGGCTCGGTAGCCTTCTTCAGCGACGAAGACTTCGACCTGGCGCAGGCCGGCGGGTCCGAGCCCAGCGCGAAGGCGTCGGCGGGTGATGCCGAACTCAATCAGGTCGGGCGTGCGGGTGAGGGCAAACGACGCGTCGCGCGCGTACCCCATCGACAGCGCCGAGATCTCAGGGAAGTCCAGTGGATCAGCGGCCCGCACCATGGTGGCGGGAGCCCCTCGGCGGGTGCGCGGCACGTCGATCGTCACCATCTGGCGAGGCACGACGGTAAAACCGAGGCGGGTGTAGTAGTCGGCACCGATCTCGGAGAAGAGCAGCGCCACCGTGCAGCCGCGGGCCTGACCGTCGGCCATCATGGCCTCGATCAGCTTCGGCGCCAGCCCCTGCCCCCGGTGCGACTGTGGCGTAAAGACAGCGCCAATGCCGAGAACCCGTGCCGGTTGGCCGGCAATCAGGGCGTCGAACAGGTACCGTTTGGCCGAGACCACGACCTGGTCCCCGTCCACGAAACCAACGCGAGCCAGATTCTTCTTCCCCCAGGCGGTCTTCATCTGGGCCAGATTCCACAGGCCGTACGCCTTCCGGCTCAGCCCATCTCCCCAGAGGTCGTAGGTGTCGTCCAACACCTGCTCCATCAACTGCCCGTCAATCTCTCTCAATGCCATCTTTAACTATCATTCCCCAGTGCCGGTCCAAACAGTCATGAAACGCCTGCTTTCCTTCTCCGGACGCCTGGTAGCCGCTGTGGTGGCGGCCGGTCTCGGCGTCGCCGCACCGCTCTCTGGTCAGTCGGTCGCTGTGAAGGCTGACACCGAAACCGTGGTCCACGTCCTGAACCGGCTTGGGTACGGGCCGCGGCCGGGGGATGTCGCCCGCGTGAAGGCGATGGGCATCGAGGCGTTCATCGAGCAGCAGCTGCACCCCGAGCGCATCGTGGATCCCGCGCTCGACCGTCGGCTTGCCGCGTATCCGACAATTCAGCTGACCACCGCCGAGATTGCGCGCGACTACTACGGGCCTGCCGAGGCCTTGCGCCGCGCAGAGCAGCAAGCAGTCGGCCGGCAGGGCCAGCCTCCGACGCCGCCGGTGATGACGACTGATCCCACGATGATGGGACAGGCGGGTCAGCCCGCGCGCCCGGCGCAGAACGTGACACCCGAAATGCAGGCCGCGCGTCAGCGTGAGCAGCAGGTGTTGCAGGACCTGATGCAGGCGCGACTCGTGCGCGCCGTGGCTTCTGAACGTCAGCTCGAGGAAGTGCTCGTTGATTTCTGGTTCAACCACTTCAACGTGTTCTCGGGCAAGGGTCAGGTCCGCATCTACCTCACCGAATACGAACGCGACACCATTCGTCCGCATGTGCTCGGCAACTTCCGCGACATGTTGGGCGCGGTCGCTGAGAGCCCGGCGATGTTGTTCTACCTGGACAACTTCCAGAACGTGGATCCCAAAGCCGCGCAGCGCCAGGCTGACGAACAATTGGCGCGTCAGCGGATGGCAGCCGCGCGTGGTGGCCGAGGTGGCAGGGGCGCGGCCCGTCCGCAGAATCAGCAGCAGATGGAGCGCCAGCAACAGCAGCTGCAGCAGGCGCGCAACCGCGGGCTGAACGAAAACTACGCCCGGGAGCTGATGGAACTCCACACGCTTGGTGTGGATGGTGGCTACACGCAGGCCGACGTCGTGGCCGTGGCCCGCGCGTTCACAGGCTGGACGATTGATCGTCCGCGCGACGGCGGATCGTTCCTGTTCAACGCCGCGATGCACGACAACGACCCGAAGGTGGTGCTCGGCACGACGATCAAGGCCGGCGGCAAGAAGGACGGCGAGGCCGTGCTTGATCTGCTCGCCACGCACCCGGCGACCGCGAAGTTCATCGCCGAGAAGCTCGCACGCCGGTTTGTCTCAGACGAGCCGCCCGCGTCGCTGATCGACCGTGCCGCGAAGGTGTTCCTCAGCTCGAAGGGTGACCTTCGGGAAGTGACACGAGCCATCGTGACGTCGCCGGAGTTCTTCGCCGCTGACGCTCGCCGCGCCAAAGTGAAGACGCCACTCGAGTTTGTGGCGTCGGCTGTCCGCGCGTCGGATGCCGCCGTCAACAACGTGCAGCCGTTGGTGCAGGCGCTGCGCACGCTCGGCATGCCGCTGTATGGCGCACAGCCGCCAACCGGTTGGGGCGACACGGCGATGGATTGGGTCAACACCGGCGCCCTGCTCAACCGCCTGAACTTCGCGATTCAACTGTCGAACAACCAACTCCGCGGTGTGCGGCTCGACGTGCGGACGCTTGCGCCGGACACGAGCGAAGCGACGCGCAGTCAGCTCGTCACCAAGCTTGTGTTTGGGGACATCTCAGACATCACGCGCAACACACTGGCCAAAGCCGAGTCGCCACAGCATCTCGTGGCGCTGACGCTCGGGTCGCCGGAATTTCAGAAG
>CAZLJG010000331.1:0-3764 GCA_964559545.1 uncultured Solibacteraceae bacterium
GACAAACCCGACATGAGTGTGTCCAGGCGGCCGGTCAGCGCGTCCAACCGGTCATAGAGCTCGGTTTCATTGATGAGCTTGCCGACGGTGCCTTCACCCCGCGCAACACGACCGGTCATCGTTTCAAGATTGGCCGCCGTCCCGGTCATCGACTTCGCCAACGCCTCATCCGCAAACAGCTGGCCAAGCGGGCCCTCCCCACGGCGAATCTTCGCCGTCATAGCCTGCAGGTCATCAAGGGACGCCTTCATGGCCGCGTACGCGGCCGGGTCGTTCAGCAGCGCGCCGACCGTCCCCTTCCCGGAATTCACCTGCGTGGCGACCCTGTTGGCCGACTGCAGCAGGGCGGTGAACTCGGTGTAGACCTGTTCGTCGGTCACCAGTTTGCCCATCGTCCCCTTGCCGCCGCGCACGTCGGTCAGAAGCAGCCGCACTTCTTCGAGGGTCTTGCCGGCCGAGGCTGCGGCGTCGGCAATCATCCCGGCGGAGCTGCTCGTCTTGAGATACGCATTGTCCGCCAGCGGCGTCCCACCCGACCCCGGCGTAATCGCGATGAGCGGCTCGCCCAGCAGGCTCAGTGTGCCCATGCTGGCGACCGACTGATCGGTGATCATGTGCCGCACATCCTGCGACACCTCAAGCGTCACCTCGATCTGCGACTCGGCGAACTCGACGCCGGTCACCTTGCCGACATCCTTGCCGGCGATCCGGACCACCGAACCGGTCTTCATCCCCTGCACATCGGCGAACCGGGCCTTCAGGGGATATCGCTCCCACGGAAACCCGCCCTGCCCGCCCACCGCCAGAATCAGCGCACTGGCCAACACCATCGCGACGATGGCGATGATGCCGATTTTCAGTTGCGCCCAGCCGATTGATCGAGTTCTTGGCATAGTTGTTACTCCAGAAACGCCTTCAAATACGGGTCCTGTGACGCCCGCAGCTCGGGCAGCGTCCCCTCAAACAGCACCTTGCTGTCTTTGAGCATCAGGAATTCCGTTTCCGCCATCTTCTCCGGGGTGGCCGGCACAAACTTCAACGCCCCCTGCTCCATCACCGCCATGTGGGACGCGATATAAAACGCGTCCCGCAACTGGTGCGTGACCATCAGCGTGCTGACTTCTTCGAGATCCCGCAGTTTGATGATCTCGTCGTCAATGGTCAGCGCCGTGATCGGATCGAGCCCGGTGGTGGGCTCGTCGTACAGCAGGATCTTCGGTTTCGCCGTGAGCGCCCGGGCAATCGCCACGCGTCGCCGCTGGCCGCCCGACAGCTCGGATGGCATGCGCGCACCGAATTCATCGAGACCGACAAACCCCAGCACTTCCTGCACGCGCGCGTCCACTTCAGGGATCGGCATCGAGGTGCCCTCGAACAACTTGTAGCCGACGTTTTCTCGCACCGTCAACGAGTCAAACAGGGCGCCTTCCTGGAAGACCATGCCCAGTCGATCGCGCACCGGCATCAGGGCTTCCTCGGAAAGTTGATCGACCTGGTCACCGTTGATGTAGATCTCGCCGCTGTCGGGTTTGAGCAGCCCCAACACCAGTCGCAACACCGTGGACTTGCCCACGCCGCTGCCTCCGAGAAACATCTTCGCGCGCCCGGGCAACAGCTCGAAGCTCACCTTGTCGAGGATGACCTTGTCGTCGAACGCCAGTGAGACGTCCACGAATCGGATGACGGGGGCTTCGGTCGTGTTCGGGGTCGCCATGTCAGTAGAACAACGTCAGAATCAATTTCGTGAGCAGGAAGTCCACCGCCAACACGGTGACCGAGCCTGCGACGACAGCGTTCGTGGTGGCGCGACCGACGCCCTGGGTGCCACCGGAGGTGCGCAGACCAACGTGACAGCCGATCGTCACAATCACAAAGCCGAGGAAAAACGGTTTGATGAGGCCCATCCAGACGTCCTGAATGTAGAGGCCCTGCACGACGCTGTTCCAGAACACGCCACCGGACACACCCAGCTGCGTCACCGTGATGATCCAGGCACCGACCATGCCGACGCCGTTCGCAATTACCGTCAGGATCGGGACCATGACGATGCCGGCGAGGACACGCGGGACCACTAGTTTGCGGACCGGATCGGTACCGAGCGCGCGCATCGCGCTGATCTGCTCGGTGACCATCATCGAGCCGAGTTCGGCGGCGATGCCTGACCCGACGCGTCCGGTCACCATCAGCGCCGTCAACACGGGGCCCAGTTCCTTGACCATCGTGGCACTCACCAGCCGGCCCACCATCGAGCGCGCGCCAAACTGATCGAGCGTCACCCCCGACTGCAACGCGAGCACCATGCCGGTGAAGGTGCCCGTGAGCAGCACCACCGTCATCGACCCAATCCCGATCGCGTCGAACTGCTCGATGATGTCGCGGAAATAAATCGGGCGCGAGGTCAGCCCACGCGCAATCTGGCCCAGCAGTTTGCAGTACTCCTGCACCTCGAGCACGCCCTTTTTGACGCCGGCGGTGAAGGCCACTTAGACGTCGCCTCCCACGAGAACGCGGCCGGGATCGCGCAGTTTGCGCAACTGGTCGCGCAGACTGGCCGCACGTTCGAACTCCAGATTCGTCGCTGCCGCCCGCATGCCCTGTTCGAGCTCCGCGATCCGGCGGTCGAGGTCTGCGCGCGAGTGGAACGCCTCCCGCTGGTCCGCCGCGGGCACCGTCAGATAGTCGCGCTCGTAGACGCTCGAGAGCACTTCGTCGATATGTTTCACGATGGACGCCGGTGTGATGCCGTGTTCGAGGTTGTAGGCCTCCTGCACCGTCCGGCGCCGATCGGTTTCCCGCATCGCGTACTTCATCGAGTCGGTGACTTTGTCGGCATACAACACGGCGCGACCGCGCACATGCCGGGCCGCACGGCCAATGGTCTGAATCAGCGCGCCGCCCGACCGCAGGAAGCCTTCCTTGTCCGCGTCGAGAATCGCGACGAGCGACACCTCCGGGAGGTCGAGCCCTTCCCGAAGCAGGTTGATGCCGATGAGCACATCAAACGTGCCCAGTCGCAGGTCACGCAGAATCTCCACACGCTCAAGGGTGTCGATGTCTGAGTGCAGGTACCGCACCTTGACGCCGAGTTCCTGGTAGTACGTGGTCAGGTCCTCAGCCATCCGCTTCGTCAGCACCGTGACGAGCACCCGCTCGCCCCGCGCGGTGACGTCACGGATTTCCGCGAGCAGATCGTCCACCTGCCCGGCAACCGGCCTGACCTCGATCGGCGGATCGACAAGCCCCGTCGGCCGGATGATCTGTTCGACGATGACGCCCCCGGCGTGTTTCAGCTCGTAGGGGCCGGGCGTCGCACTGACGTACACCACTTGCGGACGGCGTTCTTCCCACTCGTCAAACGACAACGGCCGGTTGTCGAGCGCGGACGGCAGGCGGAACCCGTATTCCACCAACACTTCCTTCCGCGACCGGTCCCCGTGATACATCCCGCGCACCTGCGGCACGGTCTGGTGACTTTCGTCCACGATCAGCAGCGCGTCGTCCGGCAGGTAGTCCAGCAACGTCGGTGGCGGTGCCCCCGCCCCACGACCGGAAAGATGCCGGGAGTAGTTCTCGATCCCGTGGCAGTAGCCGATCTCCTTCATCATCTCGAGGTCAAACATCGTGCGCTGATGGAGTCGTTGCGCCTCAAGCACACGCCCGGCACCTTCGAGGTCGGCCAACCGCTCGCGGAGTTCGTCCTTGATGCGTTCAATGGCCTCGAGCGTCTTGGCGCGAGGAGTCACGAAGTGCGACTTCGGGAACAC